>JBKJOA010000216.1:0-4624 GCA_046593365.1 Limisphaerales bacterium | reverse complement strand
GATGGCAATCACCACCAGCAACTCAATTAAAGTGAAACCATGCGCGATGGTCTGCCTCTTAGCAGTGGTTTGATTCATAGAATTACTTTGGTTCAGAGACAATGTGCCACAGGTATTGCTTTTTGCCAATTATTGTCTGCTGTTCCCGCAATTGCAATTCGTATTTTAATCAAAAACGGGGAGCGCCAACGGGCGGCACTCCCCGCACCTCATAAGGTTACTGGTAGATCAAACGATAGAACACTGTCTGGTTGGACAGACCGATTTTGGTCAACAACAGTGCCGCCGGTGCAGGTATTATCCGCTATGAAACCAGCTTGCCCTCCTGAACCAGTTAGCCAAGCGGAGCTACTAAGGTTGGCAGCGCCAATCGTCAACGGCCAAAAGCCCAGAGATGGTTGCTTGTGCGGATGTATAATTTGCCATTCGCAATGGCGGGCGTGGCCATGATCGGCTCGCCCAGTTCATTCCGGGCGATGACTTTCAGCGTGTCGCCCGCCTCGACGGCGCTGACAGTGCCGCGCGTCGAGGCAAAATAAACATTTCCCTGGGCCGCCACCGGCGAGGCGAAGTATTCGCCCTCGGCATCCAGCCGTTCCTGTTCGAAGGATTTCTCTCCGGTCTTAGCATTGTAGCAACTCACGCGTCCGCCATCCTGCACGACATAGATGTGTCCTCGGTAGAAAAGCGGTGAACTCACCGACGCCACCGCCCGCTTTTGTTTCCAGGCGACGTGGGTCTCGGTTACATCCCCAGTTCCGGGCGCACGCAGGGCGAAAATGCCAGACTCGCCTTTACTTATAAACTTCTCCGACTCTGTCCATTCCGCAGCGGTGACGAAACCATCCCGGTCGCGGTCAATGAACTCAAAGGCACCGTTTTGACGCAGGGGGCCAACTGCTTCCTCTATGGCAATTTTCCCGTCGCCGTTTTTGTCCATCAAACCCAGCAATCCAGGGAAGGCTGGTAGCTTCGATCCGCCTTCGCCCAGGCTGCGGGACATAACATAAAGTTGTCCGTCGCCCAGCGCGGGGGTCGGACAGACGCTGACCGCTTCGAGTCCGCGAGCCGACCATCTCTCCTTACCGTCGGTCAGCCCATAGCCTACGACGCGCAAACTTCCTACTACAACGATCTCCTCCGCGCCGTCGTGCTTCCACCAAACCGGCGTAGTGTAGCCGCTGGGAAAATCGGGGCGGGGCGTTTGCCAGAGCGTCTTGCCGTTGCGCGGCTCCAGTGCGAGAAGAACCGATTTTCCGCCTTGCTGATCACAGTTGAGAATGAGCCGTCCGTTGCAGAGCGCAGGAGAAGTGCCGCTACCGTTGACCACGAACGGCACTGACAGCGGTTTCTTCCACTGTTCGCGCCCGCTGTAGTCGTAAGCAATCAATCCGAACGAAGCGAAATAAACATAGACTCGCTTACCGTCTGTGACGGGCGTGGCGCTGGCCGGATTGCTCGTCTTATGGACTTCCTCAACCTTGTCCGTTGGAGCCGGCTTGCGCCAAAGAATCTTGCCGTCTCGCCGATCAATACAAAGCGTGGACAGTTTTCCTGCCTCGTGCGCGGTCAGAAAAATGTGGTTCCCCCAAAGACAAGGCGAGGAGACGCCCGACGGCACTTGAACCTTCCAAAGTAAGTTCGTCTCCGGTCCAAAAGCAACGGGCGGTTGCCCGCTGTCGTCCACACCCTGGGAATTTGGGCCGCGAAATTGAGGCCATATCGACACCGCTCCCGCCCGTTCGCCGCAGAGAATCCCCGCGAACCAGGACATGGTCAAAATGTTGACGAAGAAGAGCAAATGAGAAACGCGAAACGGAGGGGGCGATTGTTTCATAGCAAGTTTTAAGTTAGTGATGACCGTAGTTGATGAATCAAGGTTAGCAAGGATTTGCACGGTTCATTGGTTATTGCCGGTCGTCTCGGAAGAGTAGAAAAGATATATGCTGGCCAAAGTAAGGCTGGTGAGCAGATGGAGCGTGACTCATTTGACTTTCGTCCCGAGCCAGCGCACCGCGTTTTCAATTACGCGAAGTGGCTCGGCTTGTTTGTAAACTGGATACACCTCATGGCCCGGTCTGAAGTAGAAGACACGTCCCTTGCCAACCTGCCACACACAACCGCTGCGGAAGTGTTCGCCCTTGTCCCAACGCTCTTCGAAGACAACCGCATCGGGCGGCGGGACGTGGAAGGGTTCGTCATACATTTCTGTTTGAGCAACGTCCCATTTCGCGGGTAGCCCGGCGGCGATCGGATGGAGCGGCAGTAGCGTGGTGACGTGTGACGGCGCACCGTCCGGTCGGTATGCTGGGAAGACGCAGAGCGGCAGCGCAAGCCGCCACACCTCACCTTCATGCGTGAGCGAAGGAGTGAGGGGATCGTCGCGTTTCGGGGCTTGGAAGATGGTTTTTTCGTTCAGGTATTCCCACTTCGCGGTCGCCCGCTCAGCGGCGGGCACATGGGCGAGCGCATCTGACTTCGCGCGGTCTTGCATGAGGTGGACGAACGGCTTTGACCAATGCGCGGAGTGCAGGGCGATCAAGCCGAGCCTGCCATCCTTGACCCGGGCCACGACGCGCTCGGCCTGCGCATCGGTGACGGCGGGGTGTCTGATGTGTCCCCACCAAACGATGACATCCGTGGAGTCTAGGGTGGCTTCGTCGAGACCTTGCTCGGGCGAGGCAAGGTTCACGGTTTTCACGGTGATTCCATGCTGCGCGCCGAGATACGCGGTGATGGTCTCCCCAAGAAACTTATCGCCATAAGCCTGCTTTTGTTCTGGCTGCTGTTCGTCCCACACCAGAACACGAACGGGTTTCGAGTCAGAGCCTTGAAGAGAAAGGACAGGAGCTATTGGTGTATCACCCATCAGTTCCGCGACCTTGGGTTCGATGGCTTCGGCCCAGACGCGATGACCCAGTGGCGTGGGATGTTCAAAGTCGTACATCAGCGAGCGGGGAATCGAACCGTCGGGCTGGACGTAAATAGGGTTGATGTCCATGTAGAAAATGATTTTGCCATCGGCCAGCTTCGACGTGATCACGTTGGCTTTGGCCAACACGGCGCGTTCCGGAGTGGGCTTCTCGCGCCGCTGAAAAATACCCAGCAGTAGAATTTTGGTGTTAGGCAGTTTGACGCGGATTTTTTGGACAATCGCAATGACACCCTCAGCGATTTCTTCGCCAGTGTTATGCCCACCGTTGTTCTGACCAATCATCACAATCGCCAGTTTTGATGAGAGGCCGTCGATGTTCCCATGATCCAGCCGCCAAAGGACGTGTTCCGTCCGGTCGCCGCTGATGCCCAGATTTAATGCGTTGCGACCCGCGTAGTATTGTTGCCAGACCTCTTTGCCCTGGTTGTCGAAGTGCTGCACGATTGAATCGCCAACGTAGATCAGGTCGATCTTTCTCTCCCTTGCCTGCTGATTCATCGACTCGTGACGCGTGACCCAATTCGCGTTGGTCCGCGACACCGGAATGATCGCTGTGTTGACCGCAAAACCTGCCTTGGCGAAAGTGAACGCCATCGTAACCACGAACAGGAAGAACAAACGAGTTCTCCAGCGACAGCGATGATTTTTCATCATAAAAAATAACGGACCGCTAATTGTGATGACCCGCTGATTCTTCATTTCCGTTGAGTGGTCAAACACCCCTTGGCCAGCGTGCTTGCCGCCACGGATGAAACGGCGGATGCGGAACGGTCCGCCTACCAAATCTTTTTTAGACCGGCCAGCGAGAGTGCGGTGCATTCCATCGGCGACTTTCCATCCGGGTAATTCTCTTGCTCAACGGTGATCCATTCAGTCCCACCCACCTCGCGCCACGCTTTCAAAACGGTTGCCCAATTCACGGAATCCTGGCCGAGGATCGCTTTCTTTCCAGGTTCGTCGTTCACGACCATCGGTTTGAAATGTGTGATCTTCGTGCGTCCGGGATAGAGCCTTACCAGCTCCGCCGGATCTTTGCCTGCCGCTGCGGACCAGCCGCAGTCCTGTTGCAGAACGACGTCCTTGCTGGTGCGCTCGGCGAACAGATCCCAGTAGGTCTTGTCTCCGTCCTTCTTGAATTCCCCAGTATGATTGTGATAACCGCAGAACATCCCCAGCGGCTTGAGAGTCTCAGCAGTCTTGTTGAACGTCTCGGCCAATGCTTTGCTTTTCTCGCGATCGGTAAAATCCTTATCGCCGGGCACGATTAGATACTTGCAATCGAGAATCTGATGAAACTCGATCGTCCGCTTCAATTCGTCGCCGCGAAAGCTGCCGGTCCCAATGTGCGTGCCCGCCGCCGCCAGTTTCAACTCGTCCAGTTTCTTGCGCAGCTCTTTGGCCTTACCGCCGTATTTGTGGTAACCGGCGAATTCCACTCCGGCGAAACCCATTTGGGCAATTTGCGCCAGAGCCATGTCGAAGTCCTTGGCGCAATCATCCCGCACGGAATAAAGCTGCACTGAAATACGCGGGTTGGATGCGCCTGCCCAAAGCAAGGGCTTCAACCCAATCGCAGTGGCGGCAACGATGGAAGTTTTGACAAAATTTCGCCGAGTTAAAGTGGAGTTCATATTGGTTACGATTTGTAGCAAGGTTGGGAATTTATGTCCAGCATTCCAATCTTAACTC
>JBKJOA010000353.1:0-11378 GCA_046593365.1 Limisphaerales bacterium | reverse complement strand
CCGGGGTCGCGTTTTCCGCGGTTACGCCTGGGCCGGAGAAACTCTTTGGAATCAAGGAACCCAAACAGCGGCGGAGAAGGATTTAAAACTGGCCAGTTTGGATTATGGCGCGACGGTTGATTTCGGACAAAAAGATTTGCTCGGCCAAACGTCCGAACGCGTTCCCATGCTGGCTTCGCGCTGGAGCCTGGACCCATCTGCGATCGATGGTCGGCATTTCAAAAATGCGTTTGGTATTTCCGGCGAATTGTCTCATACCACGAGAAATTGAATCTTGAGTTCGACCCAAATTCTTGCAGAGTTGAAGCAACTCAACTCTTCAAAAACTATGTCGCTTGATTCTGCACTCGAAGATTTCCCCAAGACCATTCAATGCAGCGACGACCTGGTCTGCGTCGCGCGCCCACTCACGGCGGAAGATGAGAAAAATTTTCATGAGTTGTTTCTCTCGATGCCGAGCCACGAACTGATGTTCATCAAACATCGCGTGACCGACTCCGAGGTCATCCGCGACTGGTGTCAGTGTATTGATCTGGGGCGCAATTTCCCACTGCTAGCGCTGGTTGATGGAAAAATTGCGGGGGCAGCCACGTTGCATCAACAACTCGGTGGTTGGCGACGACATATTGGGCGGATCAGTGTTTATGTGCATCCGCACTTTCGTGGACGCGGACTCGCCCGCGAACTTGTCCACGAAGCAGTCGAGGTGGCGCGCCAATGCGGCCTTGAAAAAGTGGAGGCGGAATTTATTGGCAAACAAGAGGGCGGAATCAAAATGTTTTCCTTGCTGGGTTTCAGCACGCTGGTCCGCTTGCCCGACTATGTGAAAGATATGCAAGCCATCTCGCACGACTATATTCTCATGGGCCTTGATCTCGTCACCGACGAAGAATACGCAGGGATGGGATAAACTAATTTTAGATTTGGTTTGATGGATTTTAGTCGTGGGAAAGCGCAAAGCGAAAACTCGAAACTAAGAACTGCCAACTTCATGGATAATTGCCCCAACTGCGGTGCGGACCTGCCGAAAAAGGCCCGCGCTTGTCCGGAGTGCGGCTCCGACGAGAAGACCGGCTGGTCAGAAGAAGCGTACGTCGGCGGCCTCGACCTGCCGGATGAAGAATTCAATTACAACGAATTCGTTGACCGCGAATTTGGCGGGGAAAAAAAGATCATCCCCCGAGGAATGCACTGGTTCTGGTGGGCCGTAGCGGTAGCCGTGGTTGGCGCGCTAATCTTTCTCTGGTTTCGATTTTAAAGTGACTTTTTAATCTTCGCGATTCTTATTCCGACCTTGAGATCGTGCTGTTCCCACGAGACATGAGTGAGATGTAATCCAGCAGAATGCGTTTCGATTCTTCCAATGGGGCATCGACCGCCAGCGGTTTTTCTTCCAGCGCGCCATCAATGTCAGTTTCTTCCGTCGAAGGCTCGCTCTTGGCTGTAGCCACGTCATTGGTTTTCGGGACGTAGATTTGCAAACCCGGCTCCTCAAAGTTTTTCAGAGTCACTTCAAATACTTTTGGCTCTGGCTGTTTGCGTGCCGTCCGTTCTTTCTTTCTTAATTTAGCGCGCTCTTCCGCTTCCTCTTTTTCTTTGCGACGTTTTTCTTCGTTCATCGAAACGCTTTTGTCCGCCAACGCTTTTTTGAACAACTCGATGTCTTCCCGGATGTAAACATATTCCTTGTCGCTGGTCAGACGGCGATCAGAACGCTTTTGCAATTCGGTGAGATACGGTTTAACCGAGTTCCACTTTTGAAACGTTGCGCTTGAAACCACATCCCAGGGCAATGGATATTCCATCGAAGCTTCCCCTACTTCCGCGTAATTGATCACGGACGGTAATTTCAAATCGGGAATCACGCCACGCAGTTGGGTGGAAGATCCTCCTGCGCGATAAAATTTCCGAATGGTCAATTTCAAGGCACCGGGATCATAGCTATGTGTCATCTTGGCTTGCTCCATGAAAGGTTCCAAGTCTTGCAAGGATTGCACCGTGCCTTTGCCGTAGGTCGAGTTGTCGCCGACAATGAGGGCGCGCTCATAATCCTGCAAGGCACCTGCCAAAATTTCGGAAGCCGAAGCGCTGAAACGGCTGGTCAAAACCACGAGCGGACCTTTGTAGGAAATAGATTTGTCCGAATCGGAATCGGTCGAAATTTCGCCACTGGGATCCTTGATCAGCACGACAGGTCCATTAGTGATAAACAATCCCGTGAGATTGATGGCCTCTTCCAACGAACCGCCGCCGTTACGTCGCAGATCCAGGATGACTCCGTCAATTTTCTCCTGATTTAATTTCTTGAGCAACTTGGCCACATCCACCGTGGTGCTCTTGCGCTCAGTGCCGTTCTTCGGTTTTCCCATCTCCGCGTAAAACGAAGGCAGTTCAATAATTCCAATGCGGCTTGTCCCTTTTTTGTCGGTGAGTTCGATGACTTTCGCTTTGGCTTCTTGATCTTCGAGTTTGATCACGTCGCGAATGAGCGTGACTTCACTTCGCACCGAGGGATCGGTCGCATCGGCCGGCCAAATCGTCAGTCGAACCTCGGTCCCTTTCGGGCCACGGATCTGTTCGACCACTTTGTTTAACCGCATTCCAACCACGTCAATCGGTTCCTTGTCCTTCTGCGCCACCGCCACAATTCGATCGCCGGGATTGATCTTGTTGCTCTTCTTCGCAGGCCCCGGCATCAGCTCCTTGATTTTGCAATAGCCATCATCGGATTCAAGCAACGCACCAATGCCGAACAGGGAGAGTCGCATTGAAATATCGAAGTTTTCTTTTTGCGAATGCCCCATGTAATCGGAGTGCGGATCATAAACGTGGGCCAAAGCAGTCATGTAAATTTCAAACACCTCGTCACCGCTCAACTCCTTCAAGTTGCGTTCGAGGTTTTTGTAAGGCTTCTGAATATTTTGAATGATTTTCTCAGTGGGAGTATTGGTGGCTTTCGCTGGACCTGCCTTCTTGGGGAGAACAATCAAACCATTACTTTTCGAGCCTGTTGCTGCGCCAAAATGAATTTTCGGGTCGGCATCCTTCAGTATCGCCGTTCGCACCTTGTTGGTTTCGGAGGCAAGCTTTTCTTGAAGAAACTCGAAGCGCAGATGCTGACGCCAGAGTTGGTGTGCTTCCTCCAAATCTTTTGGACGCGGCAATTCGTGACGATTCGGCGTGTAACGATCGTTACCGGTAAATTCAAACTTCTCGGTCTTAAGCAATTCGTTCACGTAAGAAATCCGCTGGCCGACACGTTCCAACATTCGCGCAAAAATAAGGTGGGCCGGTTTCGTATCTCCCACCTTCGCCGTCAGGTCGTCGAGCTGTGTCCGATATACATCGAACTCAGCGAGATCGGATTTAAGAAAATGAAGATGCTGTTGATCCAGCGCTTCGATGTAGCGATCGAGAAATTTTGACGAAACGTCGTCATCGAATTCTCGTTGCGAATAATGGGAGCGCTCCAACAATTTGCAAATGAGTTGCGCGATGTTGGATTCCGTCTCGTTATTGGCAGCCTTCGTGGCAGCCGAAACTTCGGCGCCTTGGGTTGCCACATGAGCGAAGGCCAATCTGAAAACAAGTAGATATAAAAAAAGCTTCACGTCAGGGAAAATCCGCTATTTGGGTTGAAAGTCCAGCTACTGTTTGTCGATGGAAATGAGTTCAATGTCGAAAATTAACGTCGCATTGGGGCCAATCTGTTTTCCTGAGCCATTCTCTCCGTAGGCGAGGTTGGAAGGAACAAACAACTGCCATTTCGAGCCAACCTTCATCAACTGTAATGCTTCCTGCCAGCCTTTGATCACTTGTTGGACGCCAAAGCTGCTCGGCTCATTGCGGCTGTAAGAACTGTCAAACTCCGTTCCATCAATCAACGTGCCGCGATAGTGCGTCGTCACTTTGTCCTCACTTTTCGGAATTGGTCCGGTGCCTTCCTTGATAACTTTATACTGCAATCCGCTCGGCAACGTTTTCACGCCATCCTTCTTTATATTTTCGGCCAGAAACGTGTCGCCCTCTTTTTTATTCTTCTCGGGCAACACTTTCGCTTCGGCAGCCATTCTATCGGCAAAACTTTTTTCAAATTCCGCCATGACCTTTTGCCGCTCCTCCTCTGTCAGCCGGGGCTTTTTCGCGGCCAACCCATCGCGAAATCCCTCGATCACAAAGTCAGGATTGATGTCGAGCTTTTGCTGTTTCATCCCAGACCCGATTTCCAATCCGAGGCTGTAACTGACCTTAGCTTTTTGATCTTTTGGAACAGACACTTCTTGGGAGTGAGTTTGCGCAACGAGGGTTCCAACAACGGCGAGAGCAATTAAATGTTGTTTCATTTATTTAAGGGTTGAATCGATTTTCAAGAGAACGCGGTGAACGTAGCAGACGTTTGCAGAGCGTCAAGAAATGTGGGGCATAGGAAATTCTCTGAAACGAAAAAAAGTGTTCTCCCGCATGGAAAAAACTGGCGTAGTTTTTTAGATTATTCCGGGACACATCAGTTCCAAAGCGTATCAACACAAAAATTAACGACTCACATTTATGAGAAACGAAGCTGGAGATATTGTTCAAGATCACAACGAAGATCTCAAAGAAACCGCGCAGGAATGGAAATCAAAGGCGTGCGCGGCCGGAACCGCTGCTTGGGATGCCACAAGGGCTACCTATCAACAAATTCAGGACAAGACGATCGAGTATTCCAAAGTAACCGACCGCGCTATTCGGGAAAGGCCATACGCAGCTCTGGGAATTGCGTTTGGCGTCGGACTGGTCATTGGCTTTCTCGTCACGGGTGGTTCGCAAGTAGAAGAGGAAGATTGAAAGCCTCAAATTGCGCTACGTCAGACGCGGGCAATTTATTCGAGGTTTTCGATGAGTGTAAAAACAGGTTTGTCACGGATGGAATTTAGAAATCTCAGCAATATATTGAAAAGGAAAGGAACTGAAAAATTATGGAATCAAGAACAAAAGATTTAACTAACGAAGCAAAAACCCTTGGACGCGAAGCCACGGACATGGCTTCTGAAAAAGCCCAGGAATGGGCCAACCGCACAAAAGCCGCTGGATCAGCTGCGATGGAAAGTGCCCGTGCTGCTTACCAGGCCGCTCAGGAAAAAGCTGTGGCTGGCGCTAAAGCTACCGATCACGCCATTCGTGAGAACCCCTACACTGCATTGGGAATTACTTTTGGGGTGGGGCTGTTGCTCGGGTTTTTAATCAAAAGAAAATAATTCAATCGGAGAGCGCGAACACTTCGCGCTCTCTCTTTCAATATGGAATCCAAATCAAAAAAAGAAACAACCCGTGATGTGGAACAGACCCGGGCCGAAGCCAAACGCGCTTTCCGGGAAGCGGGCGATGTTTGGTCGGGTAAGAATGCTGTCGCATCCGCATGGCGTTCGACCAAAGGAACCTATCTCCGGGCACAAGACAAGGTCGTCGAGAGCGTCGAGGCAACTGACGATGTAATTCGATCCAATCTTTATTCTTCCATTGGTATCGCGTTAGGCGTTGGCGCGATCATCGGGTTCTTTTGCACGAATAAGCCCACCCGAACTTCGGGACGCGGAAAGTTCTAAGACATGGAAACACGTAAAATCGTCCACGATTTCTCCGAGTTGAATTACGACGACATCCTCGAAACTCCTTCAACCGGAAGTGCCGACCGGGCATTTCGGGCAAAACCTTACCCATTTCTTTTTGCTGCGTTGGCGGTGGGGCTTTTCGTCGGCTTTTTTGCGCGACGGAGATAACTTCGCCGGACAACGCAGCATGGGGATTTATGAATGGTGACTTTCGAATCGAAACGGATTCGATGGGAGAAATGCGGGTGCCGATCAATGCCTATTACGGAGCGCAAACCGCACGAGCCATCAAAAACTTTCCTGTTAGCGGATGGCATTTTCCGCGCGAATTCATCCGCGCTCTTGGCTTGATCAAGAAGCACGCTGCGCTCACTCACCTTTCCCTCGGATTACTTCGCGCTGAAATTGCCCAAGCCATCGAACAAGCGTCACAAGAAGTGATCGAAGGAAAGTTCGATGCCGAATTTGTCGTCGATATTTTCCAAACTGGCTCAGGCACCTCCACAAATATGAACGCCAACGAGGTGATCGCCTCGCGCGCGACCGAATTGCTCGGCGGCAAACGCTACGAGAAACGGGTTCACCCGAACGACCACGTCAATCGCGGACAATCGAGCAACGATGTGATTCCCACAGCGATTCATATTTCGGCTCTCGAAGGCATGGAGCGCAAATTGATCCCGGCTCTCCGCGAATTGCTCGCGCACCTCGCAAAAAAAGCCGAAGAATTTCAGGGCATAATTAAAATCGGGAGAACGCATTTCCAGGATGCAACACCAATCCAGCTCGGGCAGGAGTTCAGCGGTTACGCCAGCCAGATTGAACATGGCGTGGAACGACTTCGTTACACCCAGAAGCACCTGGGGGAACTTGCGCTCGGTGGCACAGCGGTCGGCACGGGATTGAACACGCACCCCGAGTTCGCTCGGAAAACCATTGCCGGGATTGCGGCAGAAACCGGACTCTCTCTTCACGAAGCGCTCAATCATTTCGAAGCGCAAGGCGCGCGTGACGCATTGGTTGAAGCCAGTGGCGCCTTGAAAACGGTTGCCATTAGTCTCATTAAAATTGCGAATGATATTCGTTTCCTCGCGTCCGGTCCGCGCCTCGGCATCGGCGAATTAAAATTGCCCGTCACTCAACCGGGTTCTTCGATTATGCCCGGCAAAGTAAATCCGGTAATGTGCGAAATGTTGATCCAGGCGGGTGCGCAAGTTATTGGCAACGATGCCGCGATCACCGTCGGTGGAATGCTTGGCCATTTGGAGTTGAACACCATGATGCCGCTGATGGCGCACAACCTGTTGCAATCGGTTGAACTACTCTCAACCAGCGCGCGCATTTTTGCATTGCGTTGCGTGGCAGGAATCGAGGCGGACGGGGAAAAATGCCGCGCCATGCTTGAGCAAAGTCTTGCCTTATCTACTGCGCTCGCGCCGATCCTGGGTTACGACAAAGCTGCGGACATCGCCAGAATCGCTTACGCAAGCAACCGAACCGTGCGACAAGTCGCGCACGAACTTTCCGGATTGGATCAGCAAACGCTCGATCAACTTCTCAATCCACAGAATCAGATTTCGCCCCGTTGATTTAATCCGCTTTGCTGCTCCTTTCGACGGAGAATGGCGGTGTCTCAAGCACAGCCGCCTCTCACAGGTGCCAATGAAATGCCCCTCAGCCCCTGACGTTTCGCGCACCGGTTTTAATTGTGAAATGAGTTCCAGGATTTTCGGAACTTTTTTTGTCGTCCTCAATTGCCGTGGCACAGCGTTAGCTGAGTCCGCGCCGTTAGGAGGCGTGTTTCGCAAAAGGCAATAAAGACAGGCTCTTTCGCTTTCTTGGTGAAACACAAAATACACAAACAAAGACATTTCTGTCCGCAATCGAGACAGGCGCTAAACGAAAACACTATGCTGATCAATCCGATTATTTCCGCACCAGCCGCTGACCCTTGGATGATTTACCACGAAGGTTTCTATTATTTCTGCGAGAGCCGGGATCATACTACCATCCACGTCCGTAAATCGGAATCGATCATCGACATCGGTAAAGACATCGGCGTAAAAGTTTGGACTCCCCCGCCCCTTGGTCCGAATTGCAAAAATGTCTGGGCACCTGAACTGCATTTTCTAAACAACAAATGGTTCATCTACTACGCGGCGGACGACGGCATAAATGCGAATCATCGCATGTGGGTACTCGAATCCGAGACGGCTGATCCGCAAGGAAACTATCTTTGTCGCGGAATGCTTGATACCGGCGGATGGGCGATCGACGGCACATTACTTGTTCGTGATGATGGCAGCCTTTACCTGATCTGGTCTGGTTGGCCGGGAAAAATGGATGGACAACAAAATATTTACATCGCGCCGATGCAGAATCCGTTCACGATCTGCGGGGAACGCGTTCTCATCGCCGAGCCGGAACACCAATGGGAGCGCATCGAGATGCCAATCTGTGAAGGGCCGCAAATTTTGAAGCGCAACGGGAAAGTGTTCATTGTCTATTCCGCGAGTGCGAGTTGGACAGTGGATTATTGCCTCGGAATGCTCGTCAACACAGATGGAAAACTTCTGAATCCGTGCTCATGGAAAAAAGTCGCCGCACCGGTTTTTGCCAAAAACGAGCGCATTTGGGGTGTCGGCCATTGTTCCTTTGTTAAGTCACCTTGCCAAACCGAAGACTGGATTCTCTACCACGCCAAGTCCGAGCGGAAAAGCGGCTGGCTGGATCGGCAGGTTCACGCACAACGCTTCCGTTGGAACGCGGATGGTCTTCCCGATTTTGGAACACCGCAGCCACACCAACACGCCTCCGTATCGTTAAGCGCTTAATTTATTCCTCAAACAACCAGCGGCATGCCTGGAATGTCGCTGGTTATTTTCACATCCAGCCAAGCTTGCGCCGATTCCAAAAATACATCAGGCCAAGTATGCGCATTTCGACGATAAGAAAATAAAGAAGCAACACGGCTGAAATTAAATAACGCAATGCGAATATCGGGATCACCTTCGCCATCGCCACTTCCACCGCCCACTTCAAACCAATAATGATACCGAGCAGCAGGCAGGCGATCAGATATTGCACCGGCACTTTGCAAATCGACGCCACGACAAAAAGCGGATTGAGCGAGGCAAGATCGTCCGACATGGCAACGCCGAGCAGCGCCATCGGCAAATAGAGAAACCCGCCAATCACCAGCGGCAGTTGCAAGCGTGCCGCGAAATCCGATCCGTTATAGGCGAAATACCAGCAGACGAGCGCCGGCCCAAAACAAGCGCCGAACACTCCCCACAAAAGGCGGAAGGGTTGAATCAGATCCTGCCAGACTTCGGTGAAGTCCGGCCAGCCGGGCATTTGCTGTTCACCCATCGCGGTCGTCGTGATGATTCTTTGCATGAAGGCGAACAGGTAACCCAACGCCATCACGCCGAAGAGCAGCGCAAACGCAGCCGTCGCGGGTGTGCCCATGGAAACTCCGGCGGCGACTATATCGATCAAAAACAGGAGCAGCGATCCGCCGAGCAACAGCACCCATCCATGTCGTTGAATTGGATAACGCATGGCGTTGGCCAGGAGCGAGCGAGCACGTTGATCATCAGTTTGAGGCGTGGTGAAGCGCAGATTTACGAAAGTGCATTCACTACGACAGGTGCGGCAAAATTTTTTCATCTTTCCCGCCACGACGCGGGTGGTGACGCAATAATCGCACAATTGCTTTTCGCACTTCGGACATTCGGCCGTCGCGGAGAGTCGAGGATGTTGAACGCAAGCCGCCGGTTTATCTGAACTCTCTTCCTGGCAATCGCTCACGCTGCCCGCTTCGAGAAGCAACTCGACCATGCCCAGCCGGAAAATTTGTCCCTCGCACAGAGCCGTTTCGCTGACTCGTTGACCTTTGATAAATGTTCCGTTGGTCGAGCCAAGGTCGTGCAGTCGAATGGCGTCTTTCTCCAAAACAATTTCGCAATGACTGGAGGAAACGGACGGATCATCAATTTGAAAATCGTTGGACGAAGCGCGCCCAAAACGAGTGCTGCCCGCCTTCAAATCAATTTGCTGCCCGGCAACTCCCGGGGTTTTAATTCGCACCTTGGGCATAGTTCAAATACGCATCGCGCAAACGCTGGGTGATCGGTGACCGGCGCAATTCATGACCGTCCAGGCAAGCGACTTCGCGAACTTCAATCGCAACCGAGGTTAAAAAAGCGCCCTCAGCTTCCACCAACATTTGCGGCGTAACATTTTTTTCCACCGTCGGAATTTTTAATTGCCGGCAAAGCTCCAGCACCAGTCCGCGCGTCACTCCGGGCAACGCACTGCTCTGCAACGGCGGCGTGCCCACGGTCCCGTTTTCGACCCAGAACAAATTGGCACTCGTGGCCTCGGCGATCTCTCCGTTGCTATTCAGCAACAATGCTTCGTCCGCACCTAGTTCGTCGGCTTCCATGCGCGCCAGAATATTTGGAAGTTTGTTGCACGCTTTGAATTTCGTTAATGGATCGTCCGCGAGAATGCGAACGGAACTGGTGATCATTTTGCAAGCCGATAAACCCTTGAGAGCCGGGTGCAAACTCATGACGAGCGTGGGCGCATCTGCGCCTTTGATGGAATAACCGCGCGGCCCGACTCCTCGCGAAATCTGAATCCGTAAGACGCAATCGCTCTCCTGATTTTCGCGCAACAGTCGTTCGGCAAAATTGCGAATTTCCTCCGGCGAAAACGGCATTTTAATTTTTAGAAAATCGGCTCCGGTTTGTAATCGTTCAAAATGTTTCTGCCAGAGAAAGAACTTGCCGCCGTAAACCGGCAACGCCTCAAACAATCCATCGCCCAAAGTGAAACTGCGGTCGAAAACGGAGACGACGGCCGCTGCTTCATGAACAAATTTCCCATTGAGAAAGACGAGCACGAGGAAGTCTTAACGCAAAGATGCCAGGACGCGGAGAAAAATTTTCGGGGCGCGACTGTATTGAAGACCAGCCGCAGCGCTTTCTCCACGCTCTACTTGTGGTGGTCTGCCGTAGAGTTGGCCCGTCTCGCGCCGGAATTCGCGTGGGCACACGAACTCGCGATTTGTTAGGAAACTGGGTTGCGAACATAATCACGAACGTCTTTCGTTAATAGCAGCCACAAGAACACGGCGCTGATGATAAACTGTGCCATACCAACTGCGTCGAAAATAATCTCGCGTCCGTGTATAGCAAGACCACCCTCAATCGTGACACGAACAAGCCGCATGGTATGACCGAGTGCCCCCCACATCTGAAAGACAATCAAAGCCAATAATGCCCACCATCCGAACTGGCGGCGGTCCTGAACGGACACTGAGAGAAGCCAGAAAAGCAGGAACTGAACAACTCCTGATGCAATCGCTCTGCCCCATGTCACATGACCGGCAAAGGCAGACGCGCAGAATCTTAGGAAAAGGACAAAGCCAAGCAGCGCACCAAAGCCCGTGACCCGCCTTACTCGAACGGGGGAGTTCTTTAGTTCGGCGATTCGTGTTTTGATGTCTGGGGATGTTGTTGACATAGCGTGAAGTGGCCTAACATAGAATTCAGCATCGTGGTTTGCAGCCTGTCCGGGTTCATGATTGAAACGGTATTCCCAACGTAAATTCCTGTCCAGAATCAAACGAGGGCAGAAAGTTTTGCAACCTAAGTAGGGGTGGTGACTTTGTTCACCGATTCGTGTTTATTCGCGTCCATTCGTGATTGCTCCAAAGCCGCGAAAAACCCGCGCGCCTTCGCCAGCGTCTCTTCGTATTCCGCTTCGGGATTTGAG
>JBKJOA010000151.1:0-2758 GCA_046593365.1 Limisphaerales bacterium | reverse complement strand
GTTGAGTCGTTGAGGAAAGGCCGGTTGGCCAGGCGATGCGGAAAAGTCGCAACCGGTTTTGCTGCGATTTTCCAATGTAGCTCGTGGCTCGCCATCCCGCAGGCGCGGGACTGGAATCGCGTGGCGATTCTCGGAACCTGGAACTTGAAATCCCTTGGTGTGGGTGGAAGTGGGTGTCCGGTCGGTCCGAGCCAGTCCGCTCTTGCTTTGGCAGAAGAAGAAGCCCGATTGACCGGCTCTTCAGAATGCTGATTGCGCGTCGGCGATTTTGGTGTGATCTACGGATTCGATGTTGAACGGAATGAAATTTATTTGTTCGCCATCGGGAATCGCGACAAAATTTACAAGAGAATTTAGACCATTGGCTCACGCCCTTCGCGAATACGGCAATTTCCACGGCTTGCGATATTCCACGCTGACCATTTTGTCCGCATTTTTGTTGTCGATGACCCGTTCGTTTTGCGCGTCCCAAATTACTTTGCTGTTTGAGCGCAGCGCGATGTTGCCGAGATGCGCAATCGTGGAAACGTGATGGCCGATTTCGAGGTTCGTCGTCGGTTGCGCGCGGGTTTTCATGCAATCGAGAAAATTGCGGACGTGTGCGCCGCGAGGGTCGCCCGTGCCTTTTATTTCAACGTGTTCGAGGCTTTTTTTCTTCGGTTCGGAAATGATTTCGTAACCCGCGTCATTTAAAATCAGCGTGCCTTCGCTGCCGACCCATTGCATTCCCCACGGACGGCCATTCAGCCCGAGACCGGTGCCGACTTTGTGTTCCCACAAAAGCGTGAAGGATGGAAATTCATACATCGCGATTTGCGTGTCGGGCGTTTCGGAGTTGTCGGTGAGGACGTACTTGCCGCCGGTTGAACTGACGGAAATCGGATTTTCTTTCGGCATTCCATAAAGCAAAACGTCGAGCAAATGAACTCCCCAATCGGTCATCAATCCGCCAGCGTAATCCCAGAACCAACGAAAATTAAAATGGAAACGATTCGGATTGAACGCACGTTTCGGGGCGGGGCCGAGCCACATGTCGTAATCGACTCCAGCGGGCGGCGCGGAATCGGGCGGATTACCGACGCCGCCGAGCCAATCAAGATGCGCCCAACCGCGAACCAAACCGACTTTGCCGAGTTTTCCACTGCGCACGAGTTCAGCGGCTTCTTTGATATGGCCGGAGCTGCGTCGCGGCGCGCCCATTTGCACGACGCGTTTGTGGAGGGTGGTCGCTTCGAGCATGGCGCGTCCTTCGTCGATGGTGGTTGCGAGCGGTTTCTCGACGTAAATATCTTTGCCCGCCTGACACGCGAGGACGGTTGGAATAGCGTGCCAATGGTCCGGCGTGGAAATGACCACGGCATCGATGTCTTTGCGGTCGAGAACTTGGCGAAAATCTTTCACGCTCTCAGGCTTTTGGCTTCTTTGTTTTTCAACGATGGCAATGCCTTTGGCAATTTGCGCGTCGTCCACGTCGCAGATCACCGCGCAATCGACTTCGGGATTTGTCAGAAATGTTGCAAGGTTGCCTCGCCCCATTCCGCCGCAACCGATGATGCCGATGCGAATTTTATCATTCGCGCCGATAGCGGGTTGCGCTTTGTTGGAACTTAAAATCAATCCGTTGAAGGCAGGAATCGCTGCGGCGGCGAGCGCGGATTTTTCCAGAAATTTGCGGCGAGAGAGTTGGTTCATAGAGTTTTATTTTCCGAATCGACGCATGCTGTCGAGGAATTGTTCAGAAAAGTTTAGACACGAATTACACGAATTATCACGAATTTCGGAAAGCATTGTTTTCAATTCGTGTTAATTCGTGTCTCGTCGATTTCTTTTACATCAAGCGAAAACCTGCAGCAGTAATTCGTTTCTTGACACTCGCGGCGCAAAGCTGCTGTCATTCGCGCAATTCCATGATCGAACGGAAAATTAATCTTGCCATCGTCGGCCTCGGTTTCGGCGCGGAATTTATTCCCATTTATCAACGGCATCCCAATGCCAACCTGTATGCCATTTGCCAGCGCACGGAGAAAAAGCTCCACGCCATCGGTGATGCATTTGGCATCGAGAAACGCTACACGGACTTCACCGAACTGCTCAAAGACCCGAACGTTGACGCGGTCCACATCAATTCGCCGATCCCTGATCACGGCTGGCAAACTATCGCTGCGTTGAAAGCTGGCAAACATGTCGCCTGCACCGTGCCAATGGCAACGAGCATCGAAGATTGCAAAAAAATTGTCGAACTCGTTAAAAAAACCGGCCTGAAATACATGATGATGGAAACCGTCGTGTATGCGCGGGAATATCTCTTCATGAAGGAGCTGCTGGATGCGGGCAAACTCGGCAAACTTCAATTCGTTCAAGCAAGCCACCAGCAGGACATGGACGGCTGGCCGAATTATTGGCCCGGACTTCCGCCGATGTGGTATGCGACCCATTGCGTTGGACCGGTCGCTGGTTTGATTGGCAAACCGGCGGAATACGTGAGTTGTTTCGGCAGCGGCACGATTCGCAAGGAACTCGTCGCGCAATACAAATCACCCTTCGCCGTTGAAACCGCGCATATCAAGTTCAAGGGCACCGACGTTAATGCGCGCATCATTCGCAGCTTGTTCGACACCGCCCGCCAATATCGCGAGAGCATTGATGTTTATGGCGACAAAGCATCGGTAGAATGGCCGCTGGTCGAGCATGAGCCACTCGTGATGCACACGGCTAAATTGCCAGAGACAAAAATTCCGAAGCCGGTCAAAGTCCCGGA
>JBKJOA010000227.1:0-5293 GCA_046593365.1 Limisphaerales bacterium | reverse complement strand
TACAAAACTTGTCCTGTTTTGCTCGCACCGCGACACGCAAGTTTTTTGAAGCAAAACTATTTGATTTAGAATTCGCAAATTATCTTCTGGAGAAAATGTTAGTTTTATATCTGCAACTATTCAAAACTTGGCTGTGTATCCCCGGTTTGTTTAACTCCCGTTATTGAATTTTCTGATCGCTAGTTTGCACACGAACCAAATTTCCAATCCTTGGTTTTACGTGATTCTCTTTCTGGTCGCGTCGTTGCTGATGATTTGGAGACTTGAATCCATGAGCGACAACGGTGTGGATGGAACCGTCCTAGGAACAGTGGTAATGCCCTATTGTTCTGGCCTTGGAAATTTAATTTTCGCTTTTCTCCTCGGCAGCAAAGGCGGCTCCGGTGCAGAAGTCATCGCCAATTGCCTCGTCAACAATGTTACCAACCTCACTTTATTAATCGGACTTCCCGCGATGATTTGGGGAATGACAATTGTCCCCGGCAAAGCCGCGCCAAAAACCAAAAAGGGTGGCGGCGAAAAAAAAGCCGGCAATAAAGCCCTTCGAATCAATCGGCTTTCGTTGCTGCTTACATTGACCGCCGTTCTATTTTTTACCGGTGCCGTATGGGCGCTTGCTTCGGATGGAAAAATAGATCGTGGCGATGGGTTTGTTCTCATTGGCCTTTTTCTCTTTTGGCAATGCTTTCAAATTTTCGATGTGCTGAAAAATAATGTTCAGCAGAACAAAGTTTTTTCATGGATGTTGCTCGTCGATTTGATCCTGCTCGGAGTCGGCGCTTATGGGATTTATGTCAGCATCAATTGGCTCGTCGATTGGCTTTTGCAAATCAAGACTGGTTTTGTCAGCGCAAAAAATCTTGGGTTGTTGAGTGGCTGGCTGATGGTTTTGCCCAATGCGCTGCTCGCGTTTTACTACGGCTGGACGAAGCGACCCGAAATTATTTATTCCTCGCAAGTCGGCGACGGTCATATTTGCATTCCGCTCTGCGTCGGAATTTTTGCGCTCGGCCACTCGATTTCCCTCCCGCCTTCGTTCCAAACCGGAATGTTGGTTTTGTTCGCAGCAACGATCGTTCACTTTTTCTTTGTCGCGTTTTTGGGGCGGCTTCCCCGAATCGTCGGTTTGTTTCTGACGGGTTCTTACGGATATTTTCTCTACAAAGGATTTTTGTCCTGAAACTCATAAGAAAGGGCGGCGTTGCTGCGCCGCCCAAATATCAGGGCAAAGCGGCAGCTTTGCCCAACCCAATAGAATTATGAACCATTCTAACGATTTTCTTCGCGTAGCGGATTTCCTCTAAATTTGTCAGTCAACTCCGCAAACGGAACTTGCGCTGCGATCCAGCGAGAATCTTTCGTGATATCGTTCATGGATTGTGTCGTGCTATTGCAAACCAAATAAAGTTCCTCGCCCAAGACCATAAACGCATCGAATTGTGTCCCGCTGCCGTGGCGCGCGAATTCAAAATCGCCGGTTTCATGTTTGGTGGTCAGCAACCCTGACTTCAGCATTTCCACGTCGCTCCCGAAGTTTTTCTGAAAACTTTCCTTTCTTGGGCCATGATAGTTCAGCACACGACCTCTTTTGTCTTTGAACGACACAATTGCCCATTCATTGAAAATAACGCTGCCGTAGAGCGCGCTCATGCGTTCGGTTTGTTTTTTTATCAAAGCAATTGAATCTTCCAATTTCATGATGACATGTTGCGCCCAAATTCTTCTTCGCCGCAAAACAAAATTTCATTTTCGGCACGACTTAGCCAAGGCGAACATAGATGTGCGCGAAGGATGGGGGATAAGTTTTCCTGTATAGGTGTTGATTCGTAGTCAAATTCACTTTCCCGGTAATAAATAACGCTCGCGACATCACGCCGATTAGTATTTTCTGGAGCCACGCATTTATGGCTTACCAAGAGCATCAACTCACCGACATTTCCAAACAGTTCCAGATTTACGGGGAGATTCTTCACGCTGCAACGTGCAAAATCGGGCACATCAACGAGACCTATTCCGCCACTTACGATCAGGGCGGAACGAAAGTCCGTTACATTCACCAAAAAATAAATCAGTCCGTCTTCAAAGACGCTACCGCGCTCATGAAAAATCTCATGCGCGTGACCCAACACATTCGCGACAAGCTCGAAGAAATGGAAGTGCCAGATCTGACCCGCCGATGTCTCACCGTTGTGCCGACGCGCAGGGGCGAATCTTTTTTTCGCGATGGCGCGGGAGATTTTTGGAGAACGTTCGTCTTCGTGGAACGGGTGCAAACGTTTGAATCCGTGCAGAATCCAAAGCAGGCTTACGAGGCGGGCAAAGCGTTTGGTAATTTTCAAAATCTCCTTGTGGATTTGCCCGGCGAACGGCTGGTTGAAACCATTCCTGATTTTCACAACACTCGGAAACGTTTCAACTCCTTGCAAAAAGCGGTGGTCAACGATCATTTTAACCGCGCGCATTTGGCAAAAAAGGAAATTGATTTTGCGCTGAAACGAGAGCCGATGGTTGATATATTGCTCGCTGCTTTAGCCAGGGGAAAAATTCCCGAACGCATCACGCACAACGATACGAAGTTTAATAACGTCATGCTCGACGTGGAAACAGGAAAGGAAATCTGCGTCGTTGATCTCGATACGGTGATGCCCGGTTGCGCGCTCTACGATTTCGGCGACATGGTCCGCACCACCACCAGTACCACACTTGAGGATGAAAAGGATTTGTCCAAAGTTCGCATGCAAATGCCGATGTTTAAGAAACTTGCCGAAGGTTATCTCGCTGCTGCCGGGAATTTTCTCACCACCGCCGAAAAATCGTTCGTCGCCTTTTCCGGCAAGCTCATCACTTTCACCATCGGCATTAGATTCCTGACCGATTATCTGGTGGGCGACACCTATTTTCGCATTCATCGTCCGGGCCACAACCTCGACCGCTGCCGCACGCAGTTCAAACTTGTCGAATCCATCGAGCAACAAGAAAAGACGATGCAGAAATACGTGGACGGTTTTTAATATTTTGGAAATGGCAGGATCGTTCGGGTGCTTGGTTGATTACAGGAATAGATCGGGAATCAACTTACCGCCGGGCGTGATTGCGTAGTGATCAAAATTCGTCATGCCTTCCGCCGCCAGCACGTCTTCATCAATGAAAAAATTCCCGGTACATTTGCGGCTGAGACGCTTGAGAATCGCCTGCGCGGCATCCGCCATAATTTCCGGCTTGCGGCTGTGGCGCATGACTTCTTCACCTCCCAGCAGGTTCATGACGGCCGCGGTGGCAATGACGGTGCGCGGCCAGAGCGCATTGACCGCCACACCTTGTTCACGAAATTCCTCAGCCATGCCCAGGACGCAAAGGCTCATGCCGTATTTGGCCATGGTATAAGCCGCATGGGGCGCGAACCAGCGCGCGGACAGATTCAGCGGGGGCGAGATGTTCAAGATGTGCGGGTTGGACGATTTCAACAGGTACGGGAGACAGGCTTGCGAGCAGGCGAACGTTCCGCGCGCGTTCACCTGGTGCATGAGGTCAAACCGTTTCATTGGCGTGGCCAAAGTGCCGGTCAAGCTGATCGCGCTGGCATTGTTCACCAGAATGTCAATCCCGCCAAAGGTCGCGACGGCCTGCTCGACGGCCTGACGGATTTGATCTTCAAAACGGATATCAACGGGGCAGGCCAGCGCTTTACCTCCCACCGCCACCATTTCTTCCGCCGCCGAGTAAATGGTGCCGGGCAGTTTTGGATTCGGCTCCACCGTTTTCGCGGCGATAACAATGTTGGCACCATCACGGGCGGCGCGCAACCCGATGGCTTTCCCAATTCCCCGAGTGGCACCGGTGATGAAGAGCGTCTTACCTTTTAAGTTGGCCATGTGTTTTTGTTGGTTCACAGATATGTCGGAGTGGGATGATAATTGTTGCGGTAGATGATGGCAAGGCAACCGAACCAGAACTAAAATGATGGGAAATACTTGCTGTCAATCATTCGTCTGCATCCAAGTTGCGACTATCCGAACTGGCATTTTGAGCAGAATCACACTTAGTCTATGCCCATGTTCAGATTTTTGCTTGCTATTATCTTCGTGTTGTCAACGGTCAGTCGGCAGGCAACCGCCGTGGAATCGCCAGCTTCCACTAGCGCCATGCCTGCGAATTTGCGGATCGCCACGTTCGATGTGGATGCTACCCCACCTATCGGTTCCATGATGGCCTACGATCTTGTGAGCAATCGTTGGGACCTTGGACTCCAGGCGCGGGGCATCGTGTTGTTAGGAGCGGGCGAGCCGATTGTACTCTGTGCCGTTGATTGGATCGGCATTGCCAATGAAGGTCATGATGCATTCCGCGACGCACTGGCAAGCGCGGCGGGAACATCGGCCCGCCGCGTGACCGTGCACAGCCTGCACCAACACGACGCGCCTGATTGCGATTTCTCCTCCGAGCAAATTCTCAAGGAGGCCGGCCTCGATCCCCGGCAATATGACGGACGCTTCCAAAGGCAGGTGATTTCCAATCTTGCGATGGCTTTGCGTGAATCCATACCGCGAGCGCAACCGGTCACTCACCTTGGCCTGGGAGAGGCGCGGGTTGAAAAGGTCGCTTCGAACCGGCGCATCCTCGGTCTGAATGGCAAAATCCGAGATACGCGTTGGACAGCCACCACGGACCCGAAGGTTCGTGCCGAGCCGGAGGGCGTCATTGATCCAATGGTTTCGTTAGTGAGCTTTTGGAATGGCGAACGACCGGTGGCCGTGTTGAGTTACTACGCGACGCATCCGCAGAGTTATTACCGCACTGGAATTCCCAACCCTGACTTTCCCGGAGTGGCGCGCTTTTTCCGACAGTTGGCGGTTCCGGTGGCTTTGCACGTTCACTTCAACGGCGCGGGCGGAAACATCGGTGCCGGCAAATACAATGACGGCTCTCCGGAAAACCGCCTTGTGCTTGCCGAGCGTCTCGCCGACGGCATGCGTCGCGCGTGGGAGAACACCAAACGCCAAACGATTGCTGCGAACGATGTGAGTTGGAGCGTCGAGTCAGTGGCGTTGCCTCCCGCGAAATACCTCTCGATTGAAAAACTGGAAGCCCAACTCAAAGCCCGGGATCCGGCATTCACAGCGCAGGGTGACGTTTCCAAACTGGCGTGGTTGCGACGTTGTAGGGCGGGGCACAAGATTGATGTCACCTGCCTGGACTTGGGCAAGGCAAGGATTCTGAATCTGCCGGGCGAAACCTTTGTGGAGTATCAATTGGCCGCCAAAGCAGCGCGACCGGATTTGTTCGTCGCGGTGGC
>JBKJOA010000178.1:0-3003 GCA_046593365.1 Limisphaerales bacterium | reverse complement strand
CTTTCGCCTGGTGCCGGCGCAGCCGTGCGAGAATAAATTCATTTTGGATTATATCGCCCGACATTCGTTGGGCAAGGTAGCGGGCGGCTGGAGTTGGAAGTTTGACGACCGGCTTTTCCACGGCTTCAAGATCGGCAACATGTCCGAAGACCTTTCCAACCTTGCGTGCCGGGTCGGCGTGATCTACGGCGAGAACAGCCAATTGTTTTCCCAGGAAATTGTGGATTATATGTTTAAAGTGCTTGATCGAAGCGTACCTTTTGTCGCCACCCCGGAGGCCAATCACCATTTGCTGCTCGATCAACCGCTGGCGTTCATCTCGGCCCTGCGAACTCTGCTGGCCGAATGGCGCCATTCCAAACCAGAACGCGACCGGTCCCGAACGAATTTCGATTGATCAAGGCGTTTCAGTATAGTTGAAGTAACCGATAAACATTTCATCCCACGTTTGATCTCCCCAATGCACGGTGTTCGTGGGAGCATAAAGTGAATTGGTGGTTGGCGGAGTCGTGCTGTAATCAATGTAAGCGTTCATCAAGTCGTTGTTGAGGATGGAATTATCCCACATGGCGGTGCAGCGCATCTTGGTACCTTTGGGTAAATATTTGGGCTGGGCGAAGCGATAGGCCGTTTGCCAATGGAATTCGTATCTTGGAACGGACAGCAACACTTCAGTAGTGCCATTCGTATAAATAGCTTCGTATTTGAAGCCCGCACCACGCGTGTGCATGTGGGGACTCATTTCATAGATGTAAATATTGGTCGTGAATGGGCCATTAGTGGCGATAAATTGGTAATTGTTTGTATTTGGTGAAATGGAAAACAAAGGATTCCACGCCGAAGTCTGGATCAATGGAAAAGCTGGCGCTGCTGGAGTGGTATAAAGCCCAAGTTGGCTGGTGTCGTTCGTAATATATCCAATGGGAATGTAATGCATTTGAAATTCAAGAACGGTGCCATTGGTTAAAAGCTTTCCTGTATTTGTTGGAAACGCCCCGAGGTAGGAGCCTGGGACATAGCCTGTCAGAAAAGTTTGGGCTCCATTATCCCCCCTTTTGTAAGCTAAGATGTGATGAACCACAGGCACGGTCCCGGGAAGTAGCACCGCTGCCCGTAACCAAACGCTCGGACCCGTATTTGTCCAATAAGCCTTGCGATAATCAATCGTTCCACTCGCGGGAATACTTTGTGGAGTGATTGTAATGGTGTTGGATGGTGCCCCGAGCGAGGCGGGCCAGGCGAAGGGATAATTGGTGTTTGGGGAGGCGGTGGTCAGAGGATCAGGGCCGCCACCGCGAGGCGCGCCGTCGTCGATCCATTTGACCAGTTTTTGAGCTTCGGTAGGAGTTAAGGAACCATCGTTGGTGAAGGATTGGTAAAAAGGATCGGCGTGCCAGGGTGGCATGCGGTTGGCGAGGACTTCTGTCCGCATCTGAAGAGCCATGTTTGTCACCGTGGCGTGATTGGTCATGTCAAAGGGAGCAATATTGCCCGGGCTGTGACAGCGGACGCATTTATCCAATAGAAGAGGCGCGATGTCAGTCGAATAAGACGGAGTGGGTATGGTAGGCAGAAGAATGGCGCAGCCGTTCGTTTGGGTTGCTCGCGGTGTCACTGTTTTGTTCGCCAGAAAACTCGAGAGCGCGTTGGCCAGATAGTGTTGGGTTGTCGAGTTGGTGCCGCTTCCCATCCGGTCATCCACGGTGCCGCGATAAAAGATTTGCCAGCCCACTTTATTAACGCACACAACCTCCGGAGTGCTGCTGGCTTGATAAGCGCGGGCCACCAGTTGCGCCCGGTCATGGAGAATCGGGAGGTCAATCCCGAGCGCGTTGGCTTCCGTCACGATGTTCGACCGGTTGTCGGACGGATTGGAGTCGATCATCCAAAACGTAACTCCGAGCGGAGTGTATTGATCGCGCAACGATTTGATCCTGGAAACCATTTGCTGCACGTTGGTGCAACTGTTGCCCGTGAAGATCAGCACGAAGGCTTTTACGTTCGTGGCATTCTGATAATAATAAAGTGAGCGCGATATTCCCTGGTGATCAATCAGGCGAAAATCATCCGCAACCGGGGCAACGGCCGGATCCAGTTTTTCCGCGCGATAAAATCGTTTGGACAACAAAGGCGACGCAGAATCGAGCCAGCTCTGCGAGGCATTGGTCAGCGCCAGCGTGGAGAGGAAATTCCAATTGCTCGAGGAAAGGTCGGAGGCAAACAGTTTGTAATCGCGGTTCGTCTCGCCTTGCACCGTCACTCGCGTCAAACCGGTATTGCGGTCAATCGCCACCTGCGTCGGTTGTGCCTGGCTTATGCCACAAAGGAACATGACCGCAAGGAGGAGCGAGATGGATTTTTTTTCTTTCATGCAATAAGTATTCTTACAATCAAAAACGGCACTAAACAATCTATTTTTTGGCTGTTTAGGATTGTGCTGTTCACAAACAACGAATGTGGATGAGGCCGTTGTGTGGGCGAGGGCGGCGGTGTCTTTAGCGCCGCTTTTGGCCGCGCGGCACGATGGTTTATCAAAAGCATAATTTTAGGCTGTTTTTGGTTATTGCTTCTCCGAAATTGCCAATTAGAGCCTGTTTGAAAACCCCGGTATGGAGTTCCGCCTTCAGGCGGTTTCCGCGCTCTGCCGCCTGAAGGCGGAACTCCGAACGCCGCCGGGGTTGAAGCCCAATGAGTTTTCAAACAGGCTCTTAGATTTTCCAACCTTTCCGATAGTGATGCTGGATGAACTGATCGGCTTCCGGACAGTTTTTCGCACGCAGTTTTTTCGTGTCCCATTCGATTTTCCTGCCTACGCGGAAAGCGACATTTCCCAGCAGACCAGATTCCGTCAGCGCTCCTGCGTAATCAAAATTAGAAGTCGTCGGGCCGCCGGTTTTGCAGGCTTCGATCCATTCGTTATGGTGCCCGATGGAGTTGGGAATAAAGGGCGTTGGCGCGACGAAATCTTTGAAGTCTTGTTCCGGCAAGAGACGGTGTTTCCCG
>JBKJOA010000134.1:0-4431 GCA_046593365.1 Limisphaerales bacterium | reverse complement strand
GCGCATGGTTAGCAAACCAACCGCCTCTGAGGCGGGGCAATGACTCAAGAAACTTAGAATGGCAGTTGAGTTGATAATCAACGGTTTGCATTTCTAGTTTCTTAAGAGGCGTTCGGTTCATTGTCTGGAAGCGTCTCAGTAGAGCCTCTGCCGATGCGGTCCCATCGCTCGTGAAAGTCTGGTGAGTCGTATTGCCTCGGTTGAAGCCAGTAACTGGTCTTGCCGTCCTTCTCGCCTTTGTGGGCGAAGCCGCGAACCTCTGCGGGAGTCAGCACGTAACACTCCGGCATGTCCTGTGCGACGTTGCGGCAGATGATGAAAAAGTCGCCAAAGTGCCCATCGAGCTTGCCGCCGAGCGGAACTGGGTTGCGCTTGGAGAGTGCCTTCACTTGGAGGGTATGAGTTCTGGTCGCGTCCTGACTGTAGATAAGAATGTCGATACCTCTGGCGTTTCGAGCGGTAGGCATGACGTTCCAGCCGCGCTTTGAGAGTTGATAGCAGACGTAGAAAAGGCCGACGTTGCCGACGACTTGGTTCTGACTTTGGCTGCGCTGTTTCATGGTGCGCGTAGAACGCCTAACATTTAGCTTGAGAAACAAAACTGTCGCATATCACGGTTCATTTTCTTGACGATAAATCGGCATTTTAGCCTTGTCCAGCCGCATTTTTTGCCAGTCTCGGTGGTACGATTGAAACTGTGAAAACCGACAATGGATAAATTTATACCCCATCCCAAACTCAAATTGCGTGACGTAATGGATGGCTTTTAGTTTTAGGCTGTAAGCTTTTGGAGTAGGCGTCCCATAGAGAAGGCTCTTCTCGCCCCGGAGCAAAAGTTAAATCCGAACTCCGAAGTTGAAACGTCATAGAGCCTGTTTGAAAACTCATTTGGGCTTCAACCGGGCGGCGTTCGGAGTTGCGCCTTCAGGCGGTTTCCGCGCTCTGCCGCCTGAAGGCGCAACTCCATACCGGGGTTTTCAAACAGGCTCATAGAGAACGCAGATGGGGAGCGCACGCCTCTGGCGTGTGGTTTTCGGCGTCGCGCCGAAAACTTCGGTAGTGGCTCAGTTTGGTTTGGAGTTCCGCCTTTAGGCGGTCCGAAACCGCGTCAACGCGGAACTCCAAACCCGCAACGAATTCAAATTGAACCACTACCAAAACTTCGTTCCACATTATTGTTCTCGGAAACACCGGAAAGTTAGTTTGACGAACGTTCGGACGCGACGTCCGAACTCGCACGCGGGACGCGCACGCTCCCATTCCAACTTCGGAGTTCGGGTTAAAGAAACCATAAACCAGAGCCAACACAAAATTCCGGATACGTCCGATTGCGGGCGCAACTGGCGATTGCGCGGGTGCAAACCCGACCGGCAATAATACTTTTGGCGCTGGGAAATCAGCCAGCAGGGTTTGCGGGTTGCTTTTGGCGTTTACAACTTCATCGCCGCCGCCAAAAAAAGGGTGAATAAGTTTTCCTTGAAAAAGTTATGCACCGGCGTATGAGCCGCCGTGAAACATGCAGACGGCATTGACGGAACGAGACAAGTGAGTAGAATTTCACCATGAATGATTCTTTTCGACGCACATTTTTTTGTCTGGCAACGGGATTGGTTTTATCGAGCCGGTTGGTTCAAGCCGATGCTCCAGCCGACGCCACTGCTTTCGCTCTGGTGAAGGAGGGCAATCGACATGTGGGGGAGGAAGCCAAGGATCGCGTGGTGCAGATTCGTTCCGAGAAATCGCTCGGCAGTCTGGTCCCGAATATTTGGTACATCGTTTACTTCGATCCGGATGCCACCGCCAAGGCGACGGAAGTAAAATTCGGCGCTGGCAAAAAGCTTTCCGTGAAACGCCCCGCGCGTGTCCTGGAATTCGCCACCGGCAACACGGAAATTCCAAAAGACAAATTGAAAATTGATTCCGACAAGGCTATCTCCATCGCAAAAAAGGAACCGTTACTCAACAACCTGACCCTCACGGCCACGGAGCTGAAACTGGATCGCTGGTCTGCTGAACCCGTTTGGAAAGTCCGCTTCTGGGCCACCAAACTTCGCAAGCCAACGGAAACGGTGGACATCGGCGAAGTGCTGGTTCACGCCACCACCGGCGAGGTGGTGAAGACGGATTTGCGCATCAATCGAGTGGATTGATTCAAAAAAAAATGGGTTGCGGCGGTTCACAAACCGCCGCATTTTTTTTGTCGTGAGCAATGATCTGTCAAACCAGCCAAACCATTTCGACGTCGTTGTAATAGGTGGCGCGCTTTCCGGCGCGGCGAGCGCCATTTTGCTTTTGCAGGAACTTCCCTCGCTGCGCATTTTGATCATTGAGAAATCCACGGCCTTCACGCGACGCGTGGGGGAAGCGACCGTGGAAGTCAGCACCTATTTTCTCACGCACTCGCTTGGGTTGACCAAATATCTTAACGAAACTCAAATCAACAAAAACGGGTTGCGGTTCTGGTTCGCCAACGAACAGACGCAAACCATTGATCAATGCAGCGAAATCGGCGGGCGATATCTTTCGCGCGTCCCGGCTTACCTGGTTGATCGCGCCGCGTTGGACGAAGAAGTTTTGCGCCGCGCCGTTGCTTTGGGCGCGCAGATTCGGCGACCCTCCACCGTCCAAAAAGTTGAATTGATTTCTGGTGGCCGACAAACGATTACGCTTAAGACTGCCGATTCCGTGGAGGAAATCTACGCCCGCTGGGTGGTGGACGCTTCCGGCGTGACCTCATTGCTCGCCCGACAAAATGGCTGGTGGCGCGCGAACACGGCTCATCCCACCACCGCAGTATGGTCGCGCTGGAAAAACGTGAAGGACTTCGAAGACCCGCTCCTGGTCAAAAAGTTTCCAAAATGGGCGATGCAATGTTACGGCGTGCGCGGCACCGCCACAAACCACCTGATGGGCGACGGCTGGTGGGCCTGGTGGATACCGCTCAAAGGAGGCGACGTCAGTATTGGGGTCACCTTCGATCAGCGCCTGGTGGACTTCCCGCAAGAGGGTGCGGTCGGGGATCGTCTAAAGCATTTCCTGTTGAAACACCCCGTGGCGCACGCGTTGATGTCCGACGCCCAATGGACCGAGGGCGACGTGCATTGGCGAAAAAACCTTCCCTACTACACCACGACGTTTGCGGGCGACGGCTTCACGCTGGTGGGGGACGCTGCCGGGTTCATCGATCCGTTTTATAGTCCGGGCATGGATTGGATTTCGTTTACCACCACCCGGACCAAGGAGTTAATTCTCGCGGAACAGCGGGGTGAACCCATTTCTGAAAAAGTGGCGATGTTCAATCGCGATTTTGCCCGCAGCTACGAGCGCTGGTTCGACGCAATTTACCGCGATAAATACGAATACTTCGGGGAATTCGATTTGATTAAACCTGCCTTTCTCATGGATCTTGGATTTTATTATCTCGGCGTGGCCGCTCAACCGTACAAGCGGGGCGAGGTAGCGCTTTGCGAACCTCTATTTTCGACGATACCGTCCGTTCCTTTCTATTATTTCATGCGAACTTATAATCGGCGCTTTGCCCAAATGGCGCGCTCGCGTCGCGCCAGAAACGTTCTCGGCCAAAAAAATGCCAGGCGCCTTTTCATGTTTGGGGGCTTTACCTTCGAAAAAGGAAGCACCATGCCGATCTTAAAGGCCATGGTGAACTGGGCTTACCTTGAAGTTACCGAAGGTTGGCGAAGTTGGTTTCAAAGCGTTCCGACGAAGGGACCCAAACCGGTCGCGGCGACCATCCCCGAAATTGCGTAAGACTTCGGTTGCTCCGTGTGAACACAGCAAGCACTTTTCGGTCAAACCAGCCGTGAGATGAATACAAACCCGGCGCTCGTCATCCCAGCTCCCTCTTTCGCCACCAACCTGGCGGAATTGACGCTGCATGATATTAAAGCTCCCGTGGACATTCCGAATCCCTGGTTGTGGCTTTGGTGGACGCTGGGCGTTCTTCTCGGTTGCACGCTGGCATATTTGCTCTGGCGAATCTGGAGGAAGAAACAAAGTGAAGCAAAGATTGTCCCCGTGATTCCACCGCATGTCCGCGCTCGAAAAAAATTGCAGGATGCCTTGTTACTTATTTCGGACCCTGTGCCTTTCACGGTCGTGGTCGCTGACACGATTCGCACTTATCTGGAAGAACGCTTCAATTTTGACGCGCCGGACCGGACGACGGAAGAATTCCTTTACGAACTGCAAAGCACTGAGTTGTTGACGCAGGACCAAAAGCAAAGTCTGGGCGAATTCCTATCGCGTTGCGACCTCGTCAAATTCGCGCGCTACGAACCCACGGAAGCGGAATTGCGCGACCTGCACGATTCAGCGCTGCGCCTGGTCGATGAAACGGAACCAATGTCATTCCACGCTCCAGTCGCAACCCCCGACACCGCCAAATGACCTTCGCTCATCCCTATTTCTTGC
>JBKJOA010000121.1:0-3313 GCA_046593365.1 Limisphaerales bacterium | reverse complement strand
CATTTGTATTTAAGGGTTTACCCGATTGTGAAAAGGGAAGTTGCCTTGTAACCATTCGGCAATTGAAATGACGAAGGTGGAGTCCAATTTAGAAAACACCTCTGGCATCACTCTGGGATTTTTAAAAGCGCAACCAACCAAGAATTCGCCGCAATGAAAATCCCCTCGCCGCAATGGGTTCCCGATAAAACTGACTTTGATCGCCGTTCGGGCTGGATCATTGTAGTGCTGGGGTGCTACGCCCTCGCTGGCGGGTTGAGCACGTTCATCGGCTGGGTTGCAGACATCCAACGGCTTACGGATTGGGTCAACAGTGGCATTTCGATGATGCCGAACATGGCGGTTGCTTTGATGTTGGCGGGAACGGCGCTGGTGTTGCGGTCTTTTGGCCACCAGCGAACTGCCGCCGTACTGGGTCTGGTGACCTGTTTGATTGGGGGAGCGACCCTTTTCCAGCATATCACCGGGATCAATCTGGGCATTGACACGCTGCTGGTTTCCAGGCCGTGGGGGCAACGGGGAACGCTGATGCCAGGGCGGATAGGCCCACCGGGATCTGCTTCGCTGACCATCATCGGAACAGCCATTGTGCTCGCAGCATCCGGTCGCAATCGCCGCAAAGCAGCGGTCATAGGCGGAATGTTGGTGATCTGCATCACCTTCTTATCCATCACGGGATATATGTTCGGCGCGGGTTCTTTCTATGCATTGCCTCGTCTGACGGTGATCGCTTTTCAGACCGCCACGTTCCTGCTGGCTTTGGGGATTGGGCTGGTCATGTCCGTTCCCGAAGCGCAGCCGATGAAGGTGTTGCGCGGGAACTCGGCTGCCGCCGCGTTGGTGCAGCGCGCGCTGCCTTTCATCATACTTGTGCCGCTGATCGTCGGATGGCTGCGGCTCCGCGGCGAAAACAGTGGGATGTATGACACCGCTTTTGGAAGTGCGCTCCGGACGGTTGTTGAGGTCGTTCTGCTGGTCGGATTGGTATGGTGGGCGGCGGCGGCGGTGAAAGCCCGCGAAACACCGCTGCGGGAAAGTGAAGAACTCTCGCGCACGTTGTTCAACTCCGCGCCGATGGCCATATTATCCTGTGATCGGGACGGGGTGGTGCAACATTACAATCGCCGCGCCGTGGAGCTTTGGGGCAGAGAACCTGCGCGTGGCATTGAGCGAAACTCCGGCTCAGTCAAGCTGTGGCGTCCCGACGGCACATTTCTGCCGCGGGAGCAAAGTCCCATGGTAGAAGTTCTCCGCACCGGAATCCCGGCGCATAACGTGGAGTTATTTATTGAACGGCCCGACGGATCGCGCCTGCCCATCCTCGCGAATTTTGTCGCGCTGAAAAATCAGGAGGGAGAAATCAACGGCGCCATTGCTTCGTTCATTGACATCAGTGAACGGAAACAGACGGAAATGAACCTTTCGTTTCTTGCCTCCGTCAGCCAAGACCTGGCGCAGATGAAGACCGTTGACGAAATGATGCGCAACGTCGGTGCGAAAATCGGCACGCACTTCCATCTCTCGCTTTGCAACTTTGTCGAAATCAACGAAGCGGCCAACGAAGCGGTCGTCACTCACAATTGGCATCGTGAAGATGTGCCAGGCATCGTGGGTGTCTATAAGCTGTCGGAATATTTGACGGATGATTTTCAGAAGACGTGCCGCGCCGGAGAACTTTTCATTGTCCGTGATTCCGCCACAGACCCGCGCACGGATGCCGAAAAATATGCGGCGCTTCAACTCCGTTCCTTCGTCTGCGTGCCGCAGACGCGTAACGGCCAATGGAAATTCCTATTGAACGTCCACGACTCCAAACCTCGCGACTGGCGCGGCGACGAGATCGAATTGATCCGCGAAGTGGCCGCCCGCCTCTGGTCGCGATTGGAACGTGTCCGCGCCGAGGAAGCGTTGCGCGAAAGCGAAAAAAAGTTTCGCGCAATGGCGGATTCTATTCCCCAATTGGCGTGGACGGCCGATGCCACTGGCTTCATTCATTGGTATAACCGTCGCTGGTATGAATACACCGGCACCACTCTAAAAGACATGGAAGGTTGGGGCTGGCAGAGCGTTCATGACCCGAAAACGCTTCCCAAGGTCATGGAACGTTGGCAGGCATCCATCGCCACCGGAGACTCATTCGATATGGTCTTCCCACTGCGCCGGGCCGACGGACAATTTCGCTCCTTTCTGACCCGCGTCAATCCACTGAAAGATGATCAAGGCCGGGTCGTGCAGTGGTTCGGCACCAACACAGACATTGAAGACCAAAAACATGCCGAGGAAAAACTCGAACGCACCGTGGCCCAACGCACGGAAGCGTTGCGCGAAACCAACGAACAACTTGAAGCGTTTGTCTATTCCATTTCACATGATCTGCGCGCCCCGCTCCGCTCCATGCAAGGTTTCTCGCAACTATTGGTGGACGACCACGCCGCCACGCTCGATGACGCAGCGAAAAATTATCTCGCCCGCATCAACCGCTCCGCCGAATTCATGGACAACTTGATCATGGACTTGCTCGCGTTTGGCCGGACATCGCGCGCGGAAATGGAATTGGCATCCGTGCAAGTTCAGAAAGCATGGGACAACGCGCTCTTTCAATGCGGCACAGAAATCGAGAAAACGAAAGCAAAGATCGAAGCGATTCCACCGCTTCCCACCGTACACGCTCACGAAGCGACTCTCTCGCAGGCACTGGCCAATCTGTTGAGCAACGCCTTGAAATTCGTCTCGCCCGGCGTCGCGCCCCACATCCGTTTCTGGGCGGAAGAAAATGGGGACGCGGTGCGACTGTGGATTCAGGACAATGGTTTGGGAATTCCCAAGGAACAACACGAACGAGTTTTTCGCGTTTTCGAGCGATTGCAAGGCGCGCGCTATCCGGGCACCGGTATCGGTCTGTCCATCGTGCGCAAAGGCGTTGAAAGAATGAATGGTAAAATGGGACTGGAATCCGAGCCGGGCCAGGGCAGCCGTTTTTGGATCGAGTTGCCGAAGGGGTGAAGTTGCAAACCGGGTCAGCCTGATTGGCCAGGTGAGAGCGCCTTGCCCATGAGCATTGACCCGAAGGCCACTGAAGGCCTGTTTGAAAACCCCGGTTTGGAGTTCCGCCTTCAGGCGGCAGAGCGCGGAAACCGCCTGAAGGCGGAACTCCGAACGCCGCCCGGTTGAAGCCCAAATGAGTTTTCAAACAGGCCGCTCCAGGAAAAAAGGGCCGGTTCGAACGGAAGGACATACTGAACACCCCAGCCCGCTGATCTTTCAGACGACCGGGAAGTTCAATGAGCGCCAACTCTTCATCTGCTCTTAATGT
>JBKJOA010000303.1:0-7945 GCA_046593365.1 Limisphaerales bacterium | reverse complement strand
GCAGGCCCTGTTAATGCAAATGGTTCTGAGATCCAGCCATTCATGGGTCGTGGAGCCGGAGCTCTGCCTTCTTGCCCTTCTGACGCTGCGGCGGCTTGGGCTTCCAGCTATTCAGTCACAACGGTTGCTGCGGCTCCTACCTGTTTGATCGGGACTGCGGTCCTTATACCAGCAACTCCTCATGTGTTACCGTAATCTACACTGTTTAAGCAAATGGCTTAGGAATTCGTTCCTAAGCCTTTTTTCTTTTTAAATTGAGGCATCGCCAGTTTTCCTCATTTTCAAACGTCGCCGCGCCAGGCTTGGGCGATTCGGAGCGCCGGTTTGCCTGTCTTTGCGGGCCTAAGGCAAAGCGCAGATGGATGCGGAGTATCAGCCGCAGCTTTCAAGGGATGTGTCATGTGCTAAGGCTGGTAATTGACCAGCCGCGTTCCGCGAAATTTTGTTTCAACCTCTGGAGAGTTACTTATTCTGCGGCCAGTGAATGGATTTGAACCATGGATTCCGTGGATCGGCGTCGCGCTCGCATTCGTTTGCCTGCTGGTGTCTCTCCGCGCCGCCCGACGCAAACGGCTGGTGAATGATTTGCCGACTTCGAAGACGACGGGAGTCTTCATCGGTTTGGTGGAATTGAAAGGAACGGCGGAAACGGATCAGCCGCTGGCCAGTTTTTTAGCTATGCGCGAGTGTGTGTGGTACGATTGGCTCGTGCAGGAGCACTGGTCGAGAGTTGTGACGGAAACTTATACCGACAACAAAGGAAATGTGCAGACGCGCACGCGGCACGAAAGCGGTTGGACTACAGTGGACAGTGGAGGAGAAAAAATCCCGTTCTACCTGAAGGATGATTGCGGCTTCGTGCAGATCGTCCCGAACGGCGCAACCATTGAACCACAAACCATTTTCTCTGAGACTTGCACGCCGCTTGATCCCCTTTATTACGGCAAAGGCCCATCTGGTGCTGTGTCGAATTCTGATTTTCGCAGGCAGTTTAGCGAAAAAGCAATTGTCCTGCACGCTTCTTTGTACGTAATGGGACAAGCTCGAGAGCGCGCGGACCTGGTTGCCCCCGAGATTACCGAGGATAAAAACGCGCCCATGTTTTTAATTTCCACGCGGACGGAAGAGGAGGTGAGCAACAAATTTGGTTGGGGACAGGTGGGTTGGGGAGCACTTGGTTTGGCTCTTTGTGTGGGGGGATTTTTCGCCTTGGACAAAAGGATGAATCGAGAACCAGACCTGGTTAATTATTTGATTTCAGGAGGAGCCTATTTGGTTGCCTGTGTCCTCGGCTGGATTTGGATGGTGTTTAACAGCCTGGTCGATCTGCGGCAACGCGTCCGGCAAGGATGGTCGCAAGTCGATGTGCAACTGAAACGACGATACGACTTAATTCCAAATCTGGTGCAGACGGTGCAAGGCTTGCGTGATTATGAAAGAAACTTGCAGACGGAAATTACAACATTACGAAGTCAGTTGGAGGCGACGCCTCCGGGGATCGCGGGAGCGGATTACGAAGCCGTTGGAAAAACTTTGATTGCTGTGGCTGAACGTTATCCGGAACTGAAAAGTCAGGATGCTTTCGCGAATCTTCAAAAAAGTTTGATCGATACCGAACAGCGCATTGCTTTGGCGCGCGGTTACTTCAACGAGATCGCCACATTCTACAACACGCGATTGGAAGTCATTCCCGACCGATTTATTGCCGCGTTGGTCGCAATGAAGGCACAACCGCTGATGTCCGCCAACGACTTTGAACGCGCACCGATTGAAGTTGATTTTACCGGGCCTAAAAAGGAAATGTAGTTGATCCGATAGACTTCTCGGGAATCGAATCGCAGCTACATCTCATTCGCCCAGCGCCGTCTGAATTTGAACACCCTCGCGGGAAAAAATAAGAGTGATCGCACCGGAATCGCGGCAGAAAATCACCCGGGCGTTCTGTGCGCCCAACCTTTCGCGCAATTTGCGCGGAGCGCGTTTGGTGGCCGGGAATTCTGAGTCAGTGACAATGATCGTATTCGGTTGAATATATTCCAGCAGTGCATCGCAGAGCGGCTCTTTCTGTGCGGGAAGTCCGGTGACAACAATCTCCGTGCGTAAGGTTTCCTCCCGTTCCATCAATGCGTTTTGCCCCGGTCGCCCCAACTCGGCCAACAGCAGGACGGATTTACCGAAGACGTTCCCGCGGAGGACGAGAGCTTTGTCGTCGGCCTGCGCAAATTTATCGAAATCTAGCGGATGCAAAACGGTCCAGTCCCGAACGCGACTGCCAGCGGACACGGTGTTCCATTGTTCCGATTTGGATTTTAACTCAGCGATAATTGCGCGATAAGCGGCCGATTTTGACGGAATCGGACTCGTGAAGGTATGCTCGACTGAAAAATTATTCTTGATGGTTTCATAACCTCCGATGTGCCGCAAATCACCGTGAGTGAGAAGCACGTTGGAAATTTTATTCACCCCTTGCGATTGAAGAAATGGTTTCAAGATCAGTTCGCCCGAATGATTATTTCCGCAATCGATCAAGAGATCGTTTTCGCGACCGGGACTGTCAATGAAGATGGCGCTGCCTCCGTTGAGCGGCAAAATTGTCATCTTCACCGTGTGCGATTCCGTGCGCCAATTCCAAAGCGACAACAGCAGCGCGCCTATGATGATCACTGGCGCGTAAATTCTTTTGCGTGGCAACCGGAACCATCCATTGAGAACGGTGAGCAGCACTGCGTAATAAATGGCGCAAACAAGAATGGATGGAGCGGGGATAAAAAAATATGCTCCCGGTCGCGCGGCGAACCAGTGACTCAGCCCGGACATGAGTTTCATGAAAAACCAGCCGGCCTGGTTGAATAATTCTGCTGCGAACGGAAACCAACTGGCGCAAAAGAGACTCCCAATGTTGCTCATCAGCGCGAGGCTGGCCAAGGGAACGATCACGAGATTTGCCAAGAGACTCACCGGCGTGAACAAATGGAAATAGTAGGCAACGAGCGGCATGGAACCCAGCCACGCCGCGAGAGATGTGGCAAAACAAGTACTTAAATATCCAAGCGGCAGATCGAGTCGCTTGCGCCATTTCGGACGTAATTCTGGTGGGAGCAAAGGATCGGATTTTAGCAAGCGCTCACGTTGTTTGAGAAAAATTGGCAAAAGAAGAGCAATGCTCAAGACGACGAAGAAAGAAAGTTGAAAGCTCGCTTGAAAAAGCTGTTGAGGATTCCAAACTAAAATAATGAACGCCGCCGCCGCCAAAGAATTCAGCAAATCCGTGGGACGTCTGAGCGCCCAGCCACCGACAATGATGGTCATCATGACAGTGGATCTGATCGCTGATGGCTGCCAACCCGTTGCAGCGGTATAAAACCAGACTAGGGCAATGGCAATTACTCCGCAGAGACTTCGCGGCAATTGCATCACGCGAAGCAGCGCAATCAGGATTCCAGAAATCAGCGCGATATGCAGCCCGCTGATGGCAAAAACGTGCATGGTTCCTGACTTCATAAAAGGCTCGCTGACTTCGTCGGTGAGGGCTGTTTTCCAGCCGAGCGTCATGGCCCAAACCAAACGCAGTGGTTCATCTTCAGAACCTAAACCTTGGGACAAACGATCCTGTGCCCAATTGATACAGCGATCCGCGAAGGGCAGATTTTGAATCGCTCCCATTGTTTTCCAATCGTTGGTCGAGGCGACCGCAACCTGATAATAAATTTCCTGCCGTTTGAGATAAGTGCGGTAATCAAATAAGCCGGGAGCCATCGGGGCACGAGGCGATTGAATGACGCCGGTTACTTCAGTCTTTTGTCCGGCGAAAAAGTTGGTGTTCAGAATTCCTGGCGTGCTGATAATGACTTTGCCTACTGCGGGCCGCCAGTGGCCCGCTTGCATTATCTGAGTGACGTTGATTTGTGCGAGAGTTCGCCATGATTCCTCATCATCCATTTCAAACACGCGATGGGTTGGCGTGGCCTCAAGCTCGCCTCGCAAGCTGACGTACTCGGAACCCTTACTTAATTGCCGTCGTAAATCATGCGGCGAAAGGACGTCGGTTCGCCACGCAAGATTGATCCAACCGGCTAAAATAATCAGCGGCCAGAGAATAAAATTGCTCCGCAACATGGGAGCTGCAATCAGCAGTGCAAAGGCAGTGGCGAACAGCCCGAGCAAGGGCAGATGCAAGTTGTCCCCCAGCAGTAGTCCGCTGCTATAGAGCAACGCCACCATGACGAGTGGTCGTTTCATTTTTTACCAACGTTTGAACCAGCAACCTAATTTCCAAAGGACAATTACCCCGACCGCCGCGCCGCTGGTGTCGATCAGCACATCCAAAACAGACGCTTGCCGGGTTGAGACAAAAGATTGATGAAACTCGTCCGTCACGGCGTAGGTTGCTGAAAGTAAAATTGCGAAACGCGCATCGCTCCATCTCCAACCCTTCGCTGGAATGTTGGAAATGTTCCGCCGGGCGCGCCAAAGCAGAAGGCTCAAAATGGCATATTCAGCCATGTGGCCGGATTTACGAACGGCGAACTGCACTCTGTCAATCGCCTGGTCGCTGATGTCGGGCACAAGCCAATGTAAAAAGGGGCCAATAATCCGCGACGTGTTTTTGGGAGCACCCAAATTGGTGGAGCCGCCAAAAATTAAAATCATCCAGAGGACGACCGGCAGCCAGTATTTGAAAAAACGTGCGGCGGGCACGTGCGGATGAAAGCAGGGAGATTTAAACGTTTGCAATGAATTTCTTAAAAAAAAGCGCCCAAACGAGCGATAGTGGAAAGTTACGGTTTGCTAAAAATCCGGTTCTCTGGCAATCCAATGTCCCTCATGAAAATGGTTCAAACGCTTTTTGTTGGTTGGATTTTGGGACTGATCACCCTGGGCAGATTATTCGCCGCCGCACCTGATGATTTGCTGGCGAGTTCTCATTTTGTCGGCAGCGCTGCTCTGGTCAACAACACCAATGCCGCCAAGCTCCAAGCGATTTGGGCTTTGCCGCTGACGCGCGACTTTCAAAGCAACGTTTTGCAAAAGGCGGCTTCGCTTTCCGCAACGTTTCTCGGGGACAAGTCCGCGGACAAAAATCAAATCGGGCTGATCCGTCCGCTGTTTGACGATTTGATCAGTGGAGAATCCATTGCCGAACTGCGTGGAACGACAACCGCCGACGCGGAAATTTATTTGGCTGTGCAATTAAAAGAGGACCGTTCGCGCTTGTGGGAAACGAATCTGCTTCAGCTCACAAAATCGAAAGCCACACCAGTCAAGGTTGACGATGTTTCTGGATGGCAAACCAAATTGAGCCAGCGAGAAAAGTTTATCCATTTTTACCGGCTCGGAAAATGGACGGTCGTGGTGGTTGGCCGGGAGCAGTCGCCCGCACGATCTGATTTTCTAAAGCGGCTCCCAAAAAAAGTTGATGGCCCTGCAAAAAATTGGCTGGAGGCCGATTTGGATTTGCCGCGATTGAAAACGCTTCTGCCTGAGATTGACGCGTGGCCCATCAAACTCGCCCGAACGGAATTTAAAATTATTGGACAGGGTGAGAATTTACGCACCACCGTTCGCGTGATTTATCCCGAGAAAATCGATTGGAAATCCGAGGCGTGGAATATTCCGAAAAGCACGATTCGCGATCCGCTGATTAGTTTTACTGCCAGTCAAAGGCTCGCTCCCTTTTTCAAGCCATGGAAAACCGCCGAGGAGCTTGGTTTTAATCCACTCACCAACCAGTTCTTTTTTTGGGCGCAATCGCAAATGCCATTCCAATCTTATTTCGCATTGCCGGTGAAAGATGCTACTAACGCGCTGAAAGCATTGGCCCCCAAATTGGCCAAAACGTTCAACGCTTCGTTGAAGCAGCGCGACGCGGGGGTGTTGACTCTTTCCAGCAACGAAACCGAGCTTCTATGGCAAGGATTACCGCCGCTGATCGTTCCAGTTTTACGACCTGTCCGAGAAACCAACGGCACCGAGCTGTTGCTGGGCGGCTTATTTCCCATGGTCCCGAGCACCAACGTTCCGCCGGCGGAACTTTTCTCTCAGGTTGCGAGCCGGACCAACCTGGTTTTTTACGACTGGGAAATAACGGAAACAAGACTTTCCCAGGTGCGTTTTGTCAGCCAGTTGCTGCCTTTTTTCCCGAAAACAGTGATCAGCACGAATGCGGATGGGACGACAAGGGTTGGTCTCCCCTGGATGCCGCAAGAAAAGTGGCTCGTTGCGGTTGGCCCGCTGCTCGGCAACACGGTGACGGAAATCACCTATAAAGCCCCGAACGAATTGAACATCGTGCGCAAGTCACACATTGGATTGAACAGCAGTGAGCTAATCTTTCTTTCGCATTGGCTGGCGACAAAAAGTTTTCCCGCCAGCAAGCCCTTTGTCCCAACACCCAATCCTCCGAAGAATCCTTGAATTAATATGTTAAAACTTGGGGTCAATATCGATCACATCGCCACGATGCGTGAGGCTCGTTATCGTGGAATGGATCAAGGCGAACCCGATCCTATTGAAGCAGCGCAAATCTGCGAAGCGGCGGGCGCACATGGGATCACCGCGCACCTTCGCGAAGACAGACGGCACATTCAGGATCGCGATATTTGTCGGCTGCGCGAAGCGGTGAAGACACGCTTGAATTTCGAACTGGCCAATTCAGCGGAAATCATCGAAATCGCGCTCGAGCTTAAACCGGAGGTCGTCTGTCTGGTTCCGGAACGGCGTCAGGAAATTTCAACTGAAGGTGGTTTGGACGCCGCTGGCGACGAGGGCGAATTAACCGAGACTCGGAAAAAAATGAATGGTGCCGGGATCGAAGTGAGCCTCTTTATTGCTCCCGATTTGGCGCAAGTCGAATCCGCGTCACGAATTGGCGCGCAATTTATCGAACTTCATACCGGAGCTTTTGCGGAGCATTTTCAGAACAAACCAAAACGAAACGAAGAACTCCAGAGATTGATTGCCGCATCCGAGAAAGCGCATCAACTCGGGCTCCAGGTCAATGCCGGACATGGACTCAACTACCAAAACTTAAGTTTGCTGCATCTTGTGCCGCACCTTTTCGAGTTAAACATCGGGCATAGCATCGTCAGTCGCGCCCTTGTGGTCGGGATGGCTGCGGCAGTGAAGGAAATGCTTGCGCTGATGAAGAATTATCCTCCGCCATGATTCTTGGCACCGGCATTGATATCATTGAAGTTGCTCGAATCGAAGCCTCCTTCCAAAAATTTGGCGACCGATTTCTCCAGCGCATTTTGCGACCGGCGGAAATTGCTTATTGTCTTTCGCACAAGCGACCCGCGCCATTTTTGGCGGCAAGATTTTCCGCCAAGGAAGCGATCTCGAAAGCGTTTGGCACGGGCATCGGAGCGCAACTGGGCTGGCAGGATATGGAAGTTGGCCGCAAAGAAAGTGGCGAGCCGTTTGTGATTTTGCACGAAAACGGGCAAAAACTTTTGCAGCAACGCGGCGGGCGCATCGTTCACTTGACTCTTAGCCATACCGACCAGCACGCATCAGCCATGGCGATTTTGGAAAGTTGAGTTGTGCGCTGCAAAAATTTTCTCCCAGCTATTTTTCTCGCGTTCTGTTCCTGCGCGCATCTCAACGCGGACAAAACGACAGCACTTTCCCGTTACGAATTTTCCCAGCCGGAAATGGGCGTGCCGTTCCGCGTGGTTATGTATGCAGCGACAGAAGCTGTGGCGCAGTCGGCGGCGAAGGCAGCGTTTGATCGCATCGCGCAACTCAATGATATTTTGAGCGACTACGATCCCGAGAGCGAACTGAGCAAACTTTCGCGCACGTCCGGCAGCGGCCAAAAAATAAAACCGAGCGACGATCTTTGGTTTGTTCTGCAACGCGCGCAGGATTTAGCCGGGCGGAGCAGGGGAGCGTTTGATGTAACGGTGGGGCCGTATGTGAATCTCTGGCGCAAAGCGCGACGCGA
>JBKJOA010000245.1:0-3551 GCA_046593365.1 Limisphaerales bacterium | reverse complement strand
AGCCTTGACCACCTCACCGGCCACGTCGGTCAAGCGGAAGTCGCGGCCACTGTAGCGGAAGGTGAGCTTTTCGTGGTTCATGCCAAGCAAATGCAGAATCGTCGCGTGGAGGTCGTTGATGGTGACTTTGTCCACCGCCGCCTTGAAACCAACCTCATCCGTTTCGCCATAGTGAACGCCGCCTTTGACGCCACCGCCAGCCAGCCACACAGTGTTAGCGTGAGGATTGTGGTCGCGACCGGGTTTGTCGGCGGGTTGCGAGATGGGCAATCGGCCAAACTCGCCGCCCCAGATGACGAGGGTGTTGTCGAGCAGGCCGCGCTGTTCGAGGTCTGTGAGCAACGCGGCAATCGGCTGATCAGTTTCCCCCGCAAACCCGGTGTGGTTGCCCACGATGTCTTTATGTCCGTCCCAACTGAGCTGGTTTTCCGTGCCACCACTGTAAATCTGTATGAAGCGGACTCCGCGTTCCACCATGCGGCGGGCGAGCAAACATTGCCGGGCGAAATGGGAACAGCGTTTATCGTTCAGGCCATAAAGTTCTTTGATGTGGTCGGGTTCGTGGTCGAGATCAATCGCTTCGGGCGCGGTGACTTGCATTCGGTACGCCAATTCAAAACTTTCAATGCGCGCATTGAGTTCGTTATCACCCTGCGGTTTAAGATGCTCGCGGTTAAGTTTGGCCATCAGGTCAAGTTGCGCGCGTTGCTGTTCGTCGGACATGTCGGCAGCGCGGACGAGGTTGTCAATCGGTTCCCCTTTGGGACGAAGATAAGTTCCCTGATAAATGCTGGGAAGGAAACCCGCACCCCAGTTTTGCGCATAACCCTTCGGCAGACCGCGGTTGAGCGGGTCGCCCATGACGACGAAGCCCGGCAGGTTCTGATTTTCCGAACCCAGCCCGTAATTGACCCATGACCCGACGCACGGAAAACCCATGCGCGTCACGCCTGTGTTGATGGCGAACAACGCAGGGCTGTGGTTGTTGGACTCCGTGTGCAGCGAATGGATGAACGCCATCTTATCGACATGTTTCGCCAGATTTGGAAAAATTTCCGAGACCCAGGAGCCGCTCTGGCCGTGCTGGGCAAAGGCGAAGGGCGACTTCATCAGCGGCCCGACTTCGTTGGCGAAGAAGCCGGTGAATTTGTCGATGCCGTCGAGCTTCTGACCGTGGCGTTTGATGAGTTCGGGTTTGTAATCCCATGTGTCCACCTGGCTCGGCCCGCCGTTGATGAACAACCAGATTACGGATTTAGCGCGAGCCTTGAACTGAGGGAGTTTGGGCGACAACGGGCCGGGCGAAGCAACCGCCGATACGGGTGGGCAAAGCAGACCCTCCTGATCCAGCAAACCCGCCAGCGCGAGCATTCCGAAGCCAGCGCCAGCGCGCTTGAGTGCTTCGCGCCGCGAGATGCCGTGCTGCCTATTCAAGTGATTCGCCTTCATAATCAACGCAGGGAAAAAACTACAAAATTGCGAGACCGAGAACCGCCCTCCTCCCGCTGTGCAGCCGGGAAAATGAGTTTGGCGGATTGGCTCGCCCTCAACTCGGGAGAAAGCGGCGTTGTTGGGTATTGCACAACGCTCCATTCGCATCACCACGTCGAAAAATCAAGGAAAAATCCAAAAGCGCAAATCGCTGCGGACGCATCTGCACATGTCGCGTGAACTGATCGGAAATTTGTTTTTTGACATTGCGCGCGGTTCAAGAGCCGGGAAAATTATCGAGTGAGTTGAAAGCGCAGGTTGAAGGATTCATCGAGTCGGTCGAAGGCTTAAAGCAAAAAACAGCGTGGGAACGAAACAGTCAGGATGAAATTATGGAATTGAATAAACAGCTCGCCGTTTGCAGTTGGTCGTTGCAGCCGAACAATCCGGAGCAACTCGTTGAATACCTCAAAACTATCGGCATCCCGCGCGTGCAAATTGCTCTCGGCCCGCTCCGTGAACAACCGCAGGTATGGGGCAAGGTCGCGGAACTGTTCGCCCGGAACAGAATCGAAATCGTCTCCGGCATGATTGCAACTGTCGGCGAGGATTACTCCACACCTGAAACCATTCGCTTAACCGGTGGCGTTGTGCCCGACCAACATTGGGAGCAAAACTGGCGGAATATTCAAGCGGAAGCCGTCCTCGCCGCGAAGCTGGGCATTAAACTCGTCACTTTTCACGCCGGCTTTCTGCCGCACGCGGAAAGCGACCCCGCCTTTGCCAAATTGCTCGAACGCATTGCGTGTATCGCCGATTTGTTTGCCGGGAAAGGGTTGACGCTTGGTTTCGAAACCGGGCAGGAAACGGCTGAGACGCTGCAAATCTTCCTTCAGAAACTTAATCGGTCGAATGTCGGCGTTAACTTTGACCCGGCCAACCTGATTCTCTATGACCGAGGCAATCCCATTGAGTCCTTGCGCTTGCTTGGCCAGTGGTTGGTTCAGTGCCACCTCAAGGACGCGACCAAAACCAAATTGCCCGGCTCCTGGGGCGAGGAAGTCGCCGTCGGCACCGGTGAAGTTGATTGGGCCGCCTTCTTGCGAACACTGGTGGAACTTAAGTTTTCAGGTGATCTGTGCATCGAACGCGAAGCGGGTACGCAACGTGTCGCCGACATTTGCGCCGCCAAACAATTCGTCGAATCACGGTCGATCTAATCTGACTCCAGACTGCTTTATGATAAACGTTGGAATTGTTGGATTGGGCTTCATGGCCGCCGCACACATCAAAGCGTATCGCCAGCTTGGGGATGCGCGCATCGCCGCGCTTTGCAATCCCAGCGGGCGACATTTGGACGGCGATTTCACCGGCGTGTCGGGCAACGTGGGTGACAAAGCGCCGGTAAGGCTCGACATGAGTCAGGTCAAAGCGTTCCAAAATTATGCCGAGATGCTCGCCGACCCGTCGATTCAACTCATCGACATTTGCGCGCCGACGCTGGCGCATGCTGAACTGGCCATCGCCGCGCTCCAGGCTGGCAAACACGTTTTGTGCGAAAAGCCGTTGGCCCGCACTTCGGCACAAGCCCGCCGGATCGTTGAAGCCGCGTCCCAGGCGAAATCCTTTTTCATGCCGGCCATGTGCATGCGCTTCTGGCCCGAGTGGGTGTGGTTGAAGAAAGCCATTGAAGAAAAAACATTTGGCAAAGTGCTGGGGGCGCGCTTTCGCCGCGTGGCCCATCCGCCAGGTTGGGGGCAGCAACATTTTCTGAACGGTGAGAAATCCGGCGGCGCTTTGCTGGACCTGCACATTCACGACGTGGACTTTGTGCAGTATTGTTTTGGCCGACCGCGCGCCGTTTATGCCACAGGCTACAGTAAATTCAGCGGCGCAATCGATCATGTCGTTGCGCAGTATCAGGTAGCCTCGGGCGCGGTCGTTCATGCCGAAGGCGCATGGGCGATGACCGAAGGCTTTGGTTTCAGCATGACTTGCACGGTGAATTTTGAAAACGCCACCGCGGATTTCGACATTGCCCGTGGTGCCGATGCGCTGAAGTTGTTTGAGCAGGGGAAAGAGCCGCGCACGGTTCAATGTGAAGGCGGCGACGGTTACGT
>JBKJOA010000173.1:0-5529 GCA_046593365.1 Limisphaerales bacterium | reverse complement strand
TCGCGCAAAATCACGACCCGGCCAACCGGAGCATCTTCATGGTTGCCGTCGAGGTCGGGCATGTAGCCGCGCATTTCCGCAACCCAAAGTTTTCCATCGTGATCAAATTGTGCCGCCACTGGTTCCTGAATCATCGGTTCGCTGGCCACCAGTTCGATGCGCAAACCGGGTTCTGCAAATTGGAAGGTTTTTAGAGCTTCCTCCGGAGAAAGCGCTGGCGCTGGAGGAATCAATTCTTTTGAAACCAACGATTGCTGAACTTCGCCAGGTTTGTCTGACTTGTCGCCAATTTGCGCTTGGACAAATGTAGCTATGACCAACAACAGCAAAAAACTTTGCACTGTTTTTTTCATTTAATCTGATGAATCTACCTGGACGCGCAGGAAAATTGAAGCCGCTATTGATGCAAACCCACCAGGTGTTCTCAGTGGGAGTTTGCACAGTAAGCTGTTATATTTTCGCGCCGGTGCAGATATGCAGGAGAATCGCCTCGACCGCTTTTTTCCGGCTGTCGCAACCTGGCAGCCGGTCGAAGCCTGTTGGCTTTGTTGATTTTCAATTCAGCACCGTGCATTAATAACGGCGCTTAAGTCGCATTGCTGGAAGAGTGCGCCTAGCGAGTGTTGTGGCAGATCAAATTTCGCAGGCAATGTAGTGCATTCTTCTGGTATTTAATGATCACAAAGCGAGAGCCATGAACGCGATCAATCGAATAAAAACCTGGCGTCTATCACGGAACCTTGCCGCGCGGTCAATAAAAAGCGCGCGCTGAAATCCAGCGCCAGTGGAGATTGCTTTTACATGAAAAAATTCTGTCAGCCAGCGAGTTCAAAAATTGACAAAGCCTTCACCCTCATCGAACTGCTGGTCGTCATCGCCATCATCGCAATCCTGGCTGGATTGCTTTTGCCCGCGTTGGCAAAAGCGAAAAGCAAGGCGCTCCAAATCAAATGCGCCTCGAACATGAGGAATTGGGGATTCGCCACGGTCATGTACATGGATGATTTTAGAGACCGCCTGCCCCTTTTTGGATATAGCCAAGGCGACTACACCCAACCCTTTTGGCACGCACTGCTGGCTCCTTACGTGGTGAAGTTGGCTCAGTCAGGAATTTCTTTTGATAAGACCGCCATTTACACGAACCAGTTGCGTCAATGCCCGGCCGGCAGTTTTACTCTGCCGCCCGCCAACAAGGGCACATGGCCTTCGACTCTCTGGAACTGCTGGATCGGAGCCAACTTTGGGAATGTCCGAGTGGGAACGGCTTTGAGCGCCCCATTTTATTATGCTGACAACGGCGTGCCGCCCTTAAACGCTTCCCGCATCAAAAAACCCTCGGACGCGTTAATTTTCACGGACACCATTTCTCACTACGTTTATTCCCCGGTGGATGTGGCATACAAATACACCTTGGATTTGGATGGTGACGGAGTGTTGGACACCATGCCAAATTATCCAAACACTGCCTACAATAATGCCCGGCCTACGGTTCATAACAATGGGGCCAACGTCATCCTCCTCGATGGGCACGTCGAACGAATGGCTTTCAAAAAGCTCTGGCTCTCTGACCGCGCAGGCAAAATGCATTCGTTCTGGTATTTGGAAGATTAATTCCATTTCGTAGGTGAATCCTTCCGAGCTGCGCCACGGTTGAAACTCCAAATAAAAAAAACCGGCGCTGAATTTTCAACGCCGGTTTTCTGGAATTCTACAATTTACTTTAAAGTCGCCGCGTGGAATTCATTCCAGTCGTCGAGGTTGTTCAAGTTCACCGCGTCACGAAACGCGCAATCGCTGTCACCGTAGCCGCACGCGCCAAAGATGCCTTTGCGGGTTCCGTCGTCGTGAATGTAGCCTTTGATGGCCGAGTTCAATTTTTCGACGCTCGCGCTGTCGAGTTTCACGCCCGGCTGGCTTTTGACCCACGCCTCAAACTGGGTGTAAGTCGGTTTGGCTGTTTTGATGTGATTGATGACGGCGTCGCGATTCAAACCAAGGCCGTCAATGACCATTTGGTCGTAGCCTTTGCCCGCGCCGGGATAACCCGCAGCGAGTTTGCCGGTGGCTTCGAGGGATAGTTTGAGCCAGAGCCGAGGCAAATGCAAAACGCCAAGCGGACCCGCCGTGCCAGAACTAATCAGAGGAACAATTGTATTCATATTTTTTGATTTTTACGTTGAACGAGTGGGGAGATTAAAAAATGAGCAGAGCCGGTCAATGTTAATTTCATAAGGAATTGCCTGACGGAGCGTCGGTTTGCAACCGGCTTCTAGCTTGAAACGCGAAGCAAGCCGGTTTCAAACCGGCACTCCATCGAAACGAGAATCATTTGGCGAACTCCGGGTAAAACGGGTTGTGCTCCTTTTGTTCGGCAATGGTCGTGAGTGGACCGTGGCCGGAACAAATAATTGTTTCGTTCGGCAATGTGAAAATATTCTGGCGATTCGTGCGTAGCGCCTCTTCGTAAGAAACCATTCCGCCGCCCATCGAACAGCAGAAGATCGCGTCGCCTGCAACTGCGACAGGCTTCTGTAAACCGGTGACACAAAAAGTAATTCCCCCTCGCGCATGACCACTGGTTTGGCGCGATTCGATTTTCAAATTGCCGACGCCAAAAATTTTCCCGGGTTTGAAAGTCTCCGCGCCGGAAGTCGGCTCCAGTTCGCAAACGTGCGCCGCCGCGCCAGTTTGCGTTTTCAAATTTTCCAAATCAGCAATGTGATCAGGATGAATGTGCGTGAGGAGAATCAATTTGATTTTCAGCGAATTCTGTTTGGCAAATTCAAGCATCGGACTTACGTCCGCGCCGGTGTCGAAAGCAACCGCTTCTTTCGTTTGCGGATCAAAAACCAAATACGAATTAACCGTCATGTCTTCAAAAGTCGTATTGAACGCCGCAAGGCCGGTGACTTCATGGGTCGGTGGATACCATGATTTGTTTCCGAGTTGCACGAGCGCATTCGCCGCAAGATTTAATACTGGCGCAACCTTTCGCGCCGCCAATTCATTAAAATCTCCCGACTTCAATTTTGTAAGAGCTTCAACGGAAATTCCGGCGAGCTTGCTCAAATCGTCATCGCTGATTTTCAAGCCGCGCTGCGTTTTGCCAATCACGTCCGCGAAACTGTCTTCCAAAGGAATTTGTGCCATAGGCGGCGAGGTTATGAATTTGATTTTTGAAAGGGAATCAAATTTTCAGACGAACTTGATTCGTTTGGGATGCGAATAAACGTTCATCCGTTCTTCGCGCAAAAAACCGACCAGCGTTTGTCCGCTCTCACGAGCAAACTCCACCGCCAGACTTGATGGAGCAGAAACGGCGCAGATGATTCCGATGCGCGCGGCCAAAGCTTTCTGCAAAATTTCAAACGATGCCCGTCCGCTGACCAGGAGGATGTGTTGTTCCAGCGGGAAAATTCCTTGTAGAAAACAGTGACCCAGAACCTTGTCCACTGCGTTATGCCGCCCGACATCTTCGCGCAGCACAACTAAATTTCCGGCTAGATCAAAAATCGCCGCAGCGTGCAAACCGCCCGTGCGCTCGAAAGTTTCCTGCGCCGCGCGCAATTTGTCCGGCAAGGTCAGAATGGTTTTCGCGTTGACTGAAACTTTATTTTTAATTTTGGGGAAATGTTGATGAACCGATTCAATCGTCGCTTTGCCGCACAATCCGCAACTCGATGACGCGAAAACGTGCCGCGTGAGTTGTTCCAAATCCACCGCGACATCCGGCGCGAGAAAAACGTTGATGACATTTTTCTTTTGGTTGCGTGGATGCGGTGCGATTTTCAAAATGTCCGCGCGCTTTTTCAACAAACCTTCCGTCAGCAAAAAACCGACGGCCAATTCGTCATCGTTGCCCGGCGTGCGCATTGTCACGCTTACCGGATGATTATCGACGCGGATTCCCAATGGCTCTTCCGCCGCGAGAAAATCGTGCGCTTTCGCCGCAGACTTTCCGTCCCAACGCCAGATTTGTTGCCCTTTTTCTTTCACGATTTAATTTTTTGAAACGCTTCCAACGCGACTTCCCGTGCAATTGTGTGACTAACGATTGGCTTTGGATAATTTTTGCCAAGTTCCACGCCTGCTTTCGACAAAATTTCCGACGGCGCATTCCAGGGCTGTTGAATCCATTTGTCCGGTAGCTTTGCAATTTCGGGAATCCAGCGGCGAACATAATCGCCCTGCGGATCGAATTTTTCGCCTTGCATGATCGGATTAAAAATGCGGAAGAACGGCGCGGCATCCGCCCCGCAACCCGCCGACCATTGCCAGCCGAGCGTGTTGTTTGCCAGATCGGCATCGACGAGTGTATCCCAAAACCAGCGCGCGCCGGATTGCCACGGCAAAAGCAAATCTTTCACGAGAAACGACGCGACAATCATCCGCACGCGATTGTGCATCCAGCCGCTCGTCCAAAGCTCGCGCATTCCGGCATCAACAATGGGATATCCGGTTTGTCCACGCTGCCATGCTTTCAACCATGCCGGATTTTTTCGCCATGCGAACTTTCTAAATTTTTCCTGTAATGGTTCCGTTGGCGTGTTCGGAAAATGAAACAACAAATGATGCGCAAATTCCCGCCAGCCAATTTCGGCGAGATATTTTATTGCTGAACTGGATTTGTATTTATGAATGGCAGACCAAACATGTCGCGGCGAAATCTCGCCGAAATGCAAATGCGGCGAAAGGCGTGATGTTCCAATTTGGTCGGGACGATTCCGTGAATTTTCGTAATCCGAAATCACATCGCGCACAAAGCGTTTCAGATTTTTTTGAGCGCCTGTTTCCCCCGGTTCCCAGACTTCGCCAAAACCTTTCGCCCAATCGAGTTTTGGTTCGAGTTCCAGTTCTTCCAAACACAATGATTTCGGCCATCGCTTCGACGTCAGGATTTTTTTAGGCGCAGGAATTGGCTGGGTGATTTTCAGCGCGGACACCAGGCAGGTTTTCCAAAACGGAGTGAACACACGAAATGGTTTCCCGCTTTTGTTTTCAATTTCCCACGGATCGAACAGCAAATGGCTGTTGAAGCTTTGCGTTTTAATTCCAACGCGTTGAAAATATTTTTCAACTTTCTTATCCTGCTCGATGGCAAACGGCTCGTAACGTCGATTCCAAAAAATTGCCGCCGCGTCTGTTTCGCGAACCAGCGATTGCAATTCATTCAACGCGTCACCGCGACGGAGTAACAATTTCGCACCGAGTTTTTCCAAACTTTTCGCTAAAGCTTTGAGCGATTGATGCAACCACCATTTCGACGCGCCGCCAAACGGCCACTCGTTTTCATTATCTGGAGAGGAAATGAAAACGGGAATTACTTCCCCGCGTCTTACCGCTGCGCTTAACGCCGGATTATCCGCCAGCCGCAAATCCTGACGAAACCAAAGGATGGTTAAAGATTCATTCTGCATAAGATTCAAAACAAAATGTTCTCAATAAATTCTGCCAGATGCGCCGTCGGTTTTCGGTGTCGCCGCGCCACTACGACAAGTTCGCGCGAGAAACGTTGCGGCAGTTTGATTC
>JBKJOA010000079.1:0-4411 GCA_046593365.1 Limisphaerales bacterium | reverse complement strand
GATTTTCCACGCGACAAGTTTCGTGCGTTCCTCCAGCACGAGGGTGCGTTCCATGTCGAGTTGATTGAAAAGCCGATCATCAATAAGCGCGCCGTATTTGTCGCGCTGACCCGGTTTGGGTCGCCAGCCATCAATGTCTTTGTCCAGATCAATGCGGATGACTTTATAAGGCGCGAGGAATCCGTCGGCGATGCCTTGCTTGAGCGAGTAGGTGAAGACCGGTTCACCAAAATAATCGATGTTGGAAATCTCCTTGGTTTCTTTGGGCGTCGCGGTGAGGCCAATGTGAGTCGCGGTTTTGAAATATTCCAGAATTTCGCGCCACGCGGATTCTTCGTCGGCGCTGCCGCGATGACATTCATCGACGACAATCAGGTCAAAGAAGTCCGGCGAGAATTGTTTATAGATGTTTCGCTCTTCCTCGTTTCCAGTGACGGCTTGATAAAGCGAAAGATAAATTTCGTAAGATTTGTCGATCTTGCGCCCTTCTATTTTCGTCATCTTGCTGCCAAACGGTTTGAAGTCGTTGATGCGAGTCTGGTCAACGAGAATATTTCGGTCGGCAAGGAAAAGAATCCGTTTCTTCACGCCCGCTTTCCAGAGACGCCAGATTGTTTGGAAAGCGACAAATGTTTTTCCCGTGCCGGTCGCCATGACAAGCAGAACGCGGTTTTGTCCCTTCGCAATCGCCTCGATGGTTTTATTGATGGCGGTTTGCTGATAATAGTAGGGTGGTTTTTCCAGGCCTTGCGCGTAATAGTCCTGCTCAACAATCGGTGATTGCTTTTCGGATAATCCTTTCCAACCGCAATAGAGTCGCCAGAGTTTTTCGGGAGAGGGAAAGGCGGCGAGCGGCAGTTCGCATTCCACAGGATGCATTTGCCCGCTGCGGTCGTGAAAAAGAAAGCCGTCACCGTTGGAACTAAAGGCAAAGGGAATTTCCAAAGTCTCGGCATATTCGAGTGCCTGCTGCATGCCGTGGCCGATGGTATGGTTGTTATCTTTCGCTTCAAGCACGGCTAGAGGAATGCCGGGCTTGTGATAGAGAATGTAATCGGCCCGTTTCGCTTCACCGCGCGTTGAGAGCTGGCCGCGAACGATGACACGTCCCTTCGTGAAATAAACTTCCTCGCGGATTTGGTTCATCAAATCCCATTGCGCGGTGGTCAGCGCCGGCGTGATGAATTGGGAACAAATGTCACGCTCGGTGAGGGATTTTTTATCGAACTCGGACATTGGTTGTGCGAAGCACTTTAGAGAACCGGTTGCTTTGAGCAACTGCGAAATCGTTCAAGCAATTATCATTTGCGCCGGATTCCGGCAGACGGTTTCTGATACCAGCTTACAAAGGAGGAAAGTTGTTCGGGGTTCGGCACGGCGAAGTTTTACGCGAGTGACGAGGGTGACTCAATGCGAAACAAATTTTGTCCGTTAAATATTCTCAACAATTTGCTCCAGCCTTCCGGAAGCCGTTAGCGGATGTTGATGGACTGAGTGGCACCCGCAAGACCAGCCCCACCGGAGTTGGCAAACGCATGTCCTCCACCGCCTCCCGCTCCACCACCGGGGCCACTCACAAAAGTATTGGCCAATCCATAATTTGGAACGCTCGTCGCCGTGCTGACCAGAATGCCATAGCTTACCCCGCCACAACCGCCGCCGCCACCACCACCGGAACCGGCCAGCCCGCCATCTCCGCCAGATCCACCCAAACCACTACAAAATACGGTGTTGGTTCCGCCCGCTCCGCCTTTGCCGCCTTTGCCGGGAGCCCCGCCCGCGCCACCGATTCCACCGTTGCCACCCCGGCCGAGATAGAGAACACATTGGTCGAGGCTGGGGGCCACGCCGCCACTGACAAAAACACCGATCGAACCACCGCCGCCACCGCCTCCCGCACCACCAGCGCCCCCGCAACCTCCGGCGCCTCCTCCGCCACCTGTAGCACCGATCACCAGGCCGCCGCCGTTGTTCTGTGCGCCGCCCCCCGCGCCACCGCCACCACCGCCTCGTCCGAACTGGCCAAGGGCTCCAGAAGCTCCTGAACTGCCGATCCATTCACTGCTGACGCTGCCAGCGGTCGCGGATGCGCCCGAGCCTGAGAGTCCATTTGTGCCACCGCTACCGGTTGAACAGTTTGCGCCGTCCATTCCCCCATTGCTGGGCAACACACAAATGCCGCCGGGATCGTTGCGTCCATCATAACCAGCGATTCCACCGGTGCCGCCGCCCGTTCCCGGCGCAGTGTTACCATTCAAAGCTGAAGTGCGCGTGTTGTAAGCGGGGGAGCAATTGTTTCCGCCACCATTTCCGCCGTTCACGCTTACACTGCTGCAAAGATTAATACCTCCTCCAGCTCCGACCCGCGACGAGCAAGAAACTGGAGTGGTGGAGAACGCATTGGTTCCCGCAGAGCCGGACGGCCCATCGGCACCGTTTGGTCCATCCGTCCCACGCGCTCCGTCAGCGCCATTCGCGGCGAGAATCGTGTTTCGACGCAGTGTGACCAAGCCAGAGCAATTACGAAGCGAGACGACATAGGAGTTCCCGCCGGACTGGTCGGCGGTTTGACCGAGTAAGACGAAACCCTCGACAAGGATGGGCTGGCTGAGGCTGGTTCCAGAAATAACTTTTTTGTGCAAGCCGGCGTTATTGGGACGAAGGACAGTGAGGCTGTTGCTCACGTTGCGCGACCAGTCCGCAGGATTATACCCTCCCTTGAGATTGATCCCGTTGGCAAGAGTGACGCTTTCAGTGTAGACGCCGTTTGCGACATAGACGTTCGTGCGTCCGATTACAACGGCGCGTTGAATACCCCAGGCGATAGAGAGACAAGGACGATTACCGGCCCCGGTTCCAACCGGACCAATGCCGCTGCTGGCGGTATCGTCGGATGAAGGGTCGTTCGCGGATACGTAAATGCCTTGTGGATCCAGTTGAAACTCGCATTCATCATAGGTGAGACCGTTGAGGTTGAAGAAACCTGCGGCGCAAGTGAAGTTGCCTGCCGTGCCGATCTGCAGGTTCCAGTTCGACTGTCCAAAGCCGAAGAACGTTTTTCCATTGGCTACATCGGCTGGAGTGGCCGTTCCATTGGTGGGAACCAACGTGCCGCTAACTCCAAAGAGATTGGCGCCAAGCTTTAGGTTGCCTGGCGACAAATCGGGGTCAATGGAGTTGAGATTTGTCGCTGCATAGTATCCCTCTGCGACAGCGGTGCTGTTCGGGGACAGCGTCAGTGTGTGCATCTGGTTTGTGCTGGCAGAGAGGCGCAAAAACATCGGCACTGGAACCGTGATAACGGGGTTGGAAGAGCGAATATCCTGCAGGCCGCGATAGGAACCTGTCCAGGCACCAGTAGAACTCAGGGAGGGTTTCCACTCCACAGTATAATGCAGACTGGGATCGGCATTGGTCCATGAAAGTAATCCATCCGGAGATAGGGTGATTTGGATGTTGGTGTCTGCCAGAGCGGAGGCGTTGACAATGAGGACACTGGCAATACAACCTTGGAGTAATTTCCTGAAACTCATATTACGTGTGCTTTCATAGAGAGCTTCGCAGCTCGGAGACTTCATGCTTAATTGCGAAATCAAACCACAATAATTTTTTGTAAGCCAGCGCAAAAAGTATCGTTGGTCGTTTGCTTTCTTTTAAAAGCTGCCAGCGAGTTTAACTGATTTGTCGGGGCGCAGATGTTTGTGGGGCGTCCATTCGTTCAGCGCAATTTCCACGACCGCTTTCGATCACTCGCAGCGCAAAAATTTCGTTGTACGTCTAACCGATTTGAGAATTGGCTCGTAAGAATCCAATGTCCTCGGCGAAAAGCGCGACGAGCATTTGCAGGATGAACTTTTGCGCCATCTAACAAGGCATGCCGCGCCTGGTGATGTGCTTGAAACAGAGCGCGAGTTTATCGGCGGCTTCGCGGGTGACGGCTTCACGGTCGTTATCGAAGGTCGGTTTCTGGTTCGGGAGAAAAGCGAGCGGTCCCCAGCGTCGCGGCAAATCTTTGGTGGCGAGTTTGTCTTTGGGCGTGTCGAGGTCGGTGTCGAAATCGTAAATCCAGAATTCGTCGAAGTTGCAGAGGACGACGTAGCGCGGGCGGTTCGGCACGAGGCGCGTCCAGTAATCGAACGCCTGGCGATAATGTTTCTGGAGATTTTCGCCGCGCTTTTTCATTTCGATGAGCACGACCGGTTTCCAGACGTAATCGGCAAAAGAAGTTCCGCCGCCGTCTTCATTGGATTTGCGGATGCGGAATTCCGCAGTGCCCCCGATGTCGAGTGATCCGCCGAGGCCGAAGCTTTGAAACAAGCGGACGAGGAAGATTTGCGCCTGACCTTTTTCGTCGCCGGTGATGTGTTTCTGATACCAGCTTACGAAAAAGGAAAATTGTTCGGGGTTCGGC
>JBKJOA010000389.1:0-3427 GCA_046593365.1 Limisphaerales bacterium | reverse complement strand
ATACGCGATCGACACTTAGTTTTTTTTGGCGGCGTTAAGAGTGGAAGTTTCGCGCGCCCATCGCGCCTTAAATAGTGGGCCGTTTTTATTCGGGAGTAGTCTTTTGCGCGATTATGGGCAGCGCACAGGAATCCTTTTCGGCCATCTTTTGCCCAACGCGCCGCAATGAATCATTACGCGAACCTTGGTTTGGATTTCCGGTGCAGCCTCGCGCAAGTTCGCGCGGCCTATCGCTTGCTGGCCAGGCAACACCATCCTGATCTCAATCCAGATTCGCCCGATGCGTTAAGGCGAACGCAAGAGATGAACGAGGCGCATGAAATTCTTTCCGATCCCGAGCGGCGAAAAGTTTACGACCGCGAACTTGCCTCCGCGAAAAGGTCTGCATCAAGGCGCACCGAAAAAATCGAGCGTAATATTATCCATGATGTGCATTTGCAAATTGAGGATTTTTTTCGTGGCGCGTTATTAAAAGTACATGTGAACGACCCGGCAAACCCGGGTGGAGTTGAAACTTATGAACTGACTATTCCGCCAAATTCGATGCCGGGGGCGCGCTTTAGCCTGCCGCGTTCCGAACCATTTGGCGGTGGTTTCGTAAAAGTTCGGGTGCGTGCGCGACCCGGTTTTCGATTCAAGGTGCGTGGCTCGGATCTTCGGTGCGATCTGCGAATTAATTCTCAGCGCGCGATTCAAGGCGGAATGGAAATGGTCACCGGAGCAACGGGCGCAAGGCTTCGACTGCAAATACCACCGCGCGTGGGCCGGGGTGAAATCCTGCGCATCTCCGGCGAAGGTTTGCCCAAACCGAGAGGAGGCCGAGGCGACCTTCTCGTGCGCATAACTTACCGCCCAGAGGTCCGCATCTCCCGCACCTCAAGCCGGTGACTTGATGATAACGAATCGAAGAAAGTATCGGTTCCTGCCACAGTGCGCGCTGCGCAACGGCTGCGGGCCGGTTAATTGAACTGTGAAAAGTTGCCCATCAGCGATGGCATCAAGGACAGCAGGATTTGTTCTTGCTGGAATTGTTCCGTTGAATCCACTCCAATCACTACAAATTTATGAATGCCATGTTTCGTTTTTCGCCCGTCTTCCTTGCCCGGCTCTTTTTAATTTTTGTCGCTGCTGAAATCAGCGCGTCCGCCGCGCCCAAAACCGCTGCCGCACAACGACACTGGCAACCCGTCCGCGACGAAATTTATCTCCAGGAAATGGGTCGCAAGGTGGCCGCGAGTGCGCCATTGATCGCGGTGGCGGTTTACGAAGGAAATGTTTACGCGGGATCGGCCAGGGGTCTTCACCAGTTGAAGGGCAACGGGCTTGTCGAAGTGAGCGAACTGCGCGACCCGGTCAGCCGACTCGTCACCGCTGGGGGAGCTTTGTGGGTGATTACAAGTCAGGGGCTGCATCGGGTTCAGAGCGGGTCGTGGAAAAAAATTTCCAGCGAAGCGATAAGCGACGTTTGCGAACACCTCGGCGAAATGGTAACGGCGGGCGGCGAACGCTTGTGGCGAGTCAAAGGCGATGCGCTGGAGCCGTTGACATCGTCGTCAAGCCCGTTCGGTATCACGCGGGTCGTTTCCTACGGCGAGACTCTTTATGTGCATGGCCCGGGGCGGCTCACCTTTTTTGATGGCACTCGGTTCGGCGCTCGCAACGTTTGGAACTGGCCGGTGGAAAAGGTTTGGGACTGGGGCGAATTGCCGTCGTCGAACACGCGGGATGTTTTGAGCCTTGGCAGCCGATTATATATCGCCACGGATCGCGGGCTGGGTGTCCTGCGTGGAATGTCGCTCACCCAATTGCGCGGCGAACAAGGCTTATGCTACGAAGACACGACCTGTCTGGCGCGCGATTTTGTCGGTGACCTGTGGATCGGCACGACCCACGGCGCGATTCGCCACACCAGCGGTCAGTTTCATTACTTCGCTGGTCAGCGCTGGTTGCCCGACGACCGAGTGAACGCGATGGCGTGCAGCGACCGCGCGGTGTTCATAGCGACTGACAAGGGCCTGGGCATCATCGAATACGAACCTTACACCTTGCTGAAGAAGGCGGCGTATTACGAGCGGCACCTGGAGGAATGGGGGCAAAAGCGCTTGGGGTTGGTTCATAAACTGGAGTGGGACGGGAAGCTGAAGGAATTCGTGCGCGAAGCCGGCGACAACGACGGCGGTTATTCGTGCGATTATCTCGCGGCCCAAGCCTATCGTTACGCTGTAACGAAGGACCCCGAAGCCCGCCGCGAAGCGGTCAACGCCTTCCACACGGTCCGCTGGCTTGAAGCGATGACCGGCATCAAAGGTTTTCCCGCCCGCGCGGTCTGGGCAAAGAGCGAGCGCGGCCATCAGGCCCAACACGGCTCGGGCGAAGCCGCCGCCGAGTGGCACGACACCAAGGACGGTTTATTCGAGTGGAAAGGCGACACGTCGAGCGACGAGATTTGCGCGCACTTTTACGCAGTCGCCCTCTTTCTGGAACTGGCGGCGCAGGGTGAAGAAATTCAACAGGCAAAAACGTTTCTGTCGCGCGTGGCCGGACATCTGATGGAACACGGCTGGCAGTTGATTGATCTGGATGGCAAGCCGACGCGCTGGGGCCGTTGGAGTCCGGAGTATTTCAATGCAGCCGGTGAGGGCAACGCGGCGCGTGGATTGAACGCCCTCGAAATTCTCTCATTCATCAAAACCGCCGAAGTCCTGACGGGCGAGCCGAAGTTTGCGCAGGGCTATCAGGAACTGGTGAAGCTCGGTTACCCGGAATACACCTTGCGACAGAAATGTACTTTTCCGCCCGGGGACGTCTTGCAGTTTCTGGAACACCTTTCCTTTCTCTGTTACCCGAACCTGTTGAAATACGAAACCGACCCCAGGTTGCGGTCGATCTATCGGCGCAGTCTCGACCGCAGTTGGGAAATCGAACGCATCGAGCAAGTCCCCTGGTTCAATTTCATTTACGGCACGCTGACCGGCAATGACTGCGAAGTGGAACCTGCGGTGGCCCACCTGCGCGAGTGGCCGCTCGACCTGGTGATTTATTCGTACCAGAATTGGCACCGGGCCGATCTTCACACACCGCCCGATTACGTCGCTTACTCCGGCGGCACCCGCGCTTTCTCGCCGCGCGAACGCGAACCGATGTTGTGGGACAACTGGACAATGAAAGCCGATGGAGGCACGGGCGGCAACGATGTGGTGCAACCGTCGGCCTGGTTGCTCGCCTATTGGATGGGCCGATACCAAGGCTTCATTGAAGCACCAAGCGTCACCGATCCGGCTCTCCTCGCAGTCGAACGAAATCGCGGTCAGATACTCGGAGCGAAACCGTACGCAGGACCACCAAGGCCGAGTGGATTTTGAAAAAGGCGGACGGTGGCTTGCTTGTCCATCTGGTCAGGGTGACCGCAACCAACGCAGAAGGTCGG
>JBKJOA010000314.1:0-9439 GCA_046593365.1 Limisphaerales bacterium | reverse complement strand
TGTTCGTTTGGAAGGAAACAATGTCGCTGCTGGCAAGAAAACTTTGGCTGAATCCGGCGTCGCTATTATCACTGGAGATTCAATGGCGGACGCCGCGCAGAAAGTGGTAAAGGCGGTTGGAAAATGAAAGACGCAATCTCAACACAAAATGAGCTATCAATCCGTTGATGCCTTGCAGCAAGTTTTGGTTGAGAAGGTTTTTCATTATGCTGAAGACCGGAAAAAAGCGGCGGGTCGTGCGCTGGGAACGTTGATTGAAATCATCACTTATTATGCGCTGAAGGGATGGGGATTTCGTGAGAACGTCGCGATTGAGCGCGCGTTGTCCGAATATAAAAATCCGGCGATCACGCATAACGTCGAATTTTCACTTCATCCAATTCTTCGGCAGCAACTCATACCACTTCAAGAATTCACCCTCCCTTTAACTTCGGCGAAATTGCGCCGATCTCTCGACAAGCTGGAATTTAATCATGCCGATTTGATTGCCAAAGCCGCGCAGGTTCTGAGCAACCAAAGTGTTTTGAGAAACGCCTGTGCTTTTGGCGAATCAGCAAATGCTTTTTGCATCGCCAGCGTGGATGAGATGAACGGCAGTCAATTTGCGCTGACGATCAGCGTGTTGAGCCAGCATCCGTTTGCAATTTTTGAATGCAAAAGAGTCGGTGTCGAAGAAGGGATGAAGAAAGGCCCTCAATCCATTGAAAAAGCCAAGCAAGGTGCGTATGTCGCCCGCGCCGTTTCATCGCTGCAAAAAGTCCGATACACCAACGGACAAATTGGTGGTGTGATTCAATTGGCCGACGGCACGCTTTATCACAAACCTTACGTTCAACTTTTGGAAGAAACGATCAAGTCAGATAAACCCGAAATGCTGCGCGATTTTATCCTGACGGTTGGCGTGGTCAGCAATCACGGGAACTGGTTCACCGCAGAAGATCATAACAAGGAGTTGAAAGTTCTGGCGCAATCTTATGACTGGCTGCTTTTTTTGACGGATCACGGTTTGGCGGAATTTGTCAGCGAATTACTTTTAAACCCAACGCCAGAACTGGCGGATGCACGGACGGCTTTTCTGCAGAGTTATGGCCCGGCGGCATCGGGCAATCGGTTCACGAAAGTAAAAATAGATGTGAAAGCAGACGTAGTGCTTCGGCACTATTTTGCAACGCACGCCAATAAAATTGAATCTTGGTTTAACATCATCACACCGACCGGGCAGAGCTTGAAAAAACTTCGTGAAGAGTTGAATATCTTGAACGGAAAAGATTGGGCTAAAATTCTTTCAAAATGAGCGCAGGACGCACCATCAATACTTTGAGCCTGGATTGGGGAACGCCCGAAAAATATATTTCGGCGGTCAAGCGGGTTTTGGGCGGCGAAATTCATCTTGATCCATGTTCCAATCAATATTCTTTGGTTGGTGCGGTTACGGAGTATTGCCTTCCCCGTCAAGACGGTCTCAAGGAATCGTGGAATTTCGGAAAAATTTTCGTTAATCCGCCGTATGGAATTGATCAAGAACGAGGCACTTCCATTAAACACTGGCTGTATCGGTGTGCGACTGCGCATAGCCATTACAATTCCGAAGTCATCGCGCTCGTTCCTGTCGCGACTAATACCGGCCATTGGAAAAAATACGTTTTTGGTTGTGCTACGGCGGTTTGTTTTCTCTACGACACGCGTTTGCGTTTCCTGATTGCAGGTCGTGATGAGGGAAAAGGCGCGCCAATGTCGTGCGCCATGATTTATTGGGGCGAAAACTTCGATAGTTTTTACGACGTGTTTATCCATCACGGCGCAGTGGTTGATTTGCGTCCGCTGATCGCAAAACAGATCGGCAACAATGGGCGGCATGTTGAGCCGGTACTCCTTTCTGAATTTTAACGATTTTTCTTATGCTCAAAGTCATCGAACTTGCCTTCTGCTGTTACGCCGTCACGGACATGAAACGCGCCCGCAAAACTACTTGACCGAAGTCTCGGTTTCCGTGAGTTGAAGCGGGAGAAATCACTGCGTGCCGTCCTGTTTCAGTAGCGCGGTATCGGCATTAGCGTTGGATTGGTTTGCCATGCGAGGGCGAATGGATAGTGTGTGACCTACGACAAACCAACCGCCATGCACACACTTTCCTGGAAACTAAATCGTCGAAAATTTCTTAAAGCCTCGGCGTTGTCCATCGGAGGACTCGCGCTTGGTCAAAGTAATGCAGTCGCCGCGGCTAAAAAAATTTCAGACTCAACACCCGCGAGGGTGTTAGCATCCGCCCTGCCCAAAGGCAGCGCACCGCCAGCACTTCCCCTCCCCCACTTCCCGGATCGCTTGCACGCATTCGTTTGGCGCAATTGGCAACTCGTCCCGACCGAGCGCCTCGGCAAAGTTGTCGGCGCAAAGCCAGCAGACATCCTCCGCGTCGGGCGTGCGATGGGTCTGAGTAAGCCATCGCGCATCACTGCCGATCAACAACGCCGCTCCTACATCACGGTTCTCAAGCGCAACTGGCATCTGCTGCCCTATGAACAATTATTGGACTTGCTCGCCTGGACCCCCGAGCAAATGGCGTTCACGCTTCGTGAGGATGATTTCCTTTTCACAAAGCTCGGCAACCTTAAACCGCAGTGCGAACCGCTAAAATACGCTCCGCCGGGAGAGAATTCACTGACGCGCATACATGAAATTGCCGCGATCGTTCGACAGGAGTTTCCAAATGGGTTAGGCGAGATGGATGAACCGCTCTTTAATTTCGTTTCTAAGCTGTCTTCCAAACCATCCGCGGATCGCGACACTAAATCCTCAACCACATCTACCTTCTCCCCTCGTTTTTGTTATTCCTATTTCGCGCTCTATGGCGATCCCCTGCTCGAAAAGGAAGCCGATCCCTACCCTGATGGCTACCTCGTCCGCATGGCCGCAGCGGGAGTGAACGGTGTCTGGTTGCAAGCGGTTCTTTACAAACTTTCTCCGTTTCCGTGGGACCCGAAACTCAGCGAGCGATATGAAGAGCGATTGAAAAACCTGCGTTCACTCGTTACCCGAGCGCGAAAGCACGGCATCGGCATTTATCTTTATCTGAACGAGCCGCGCGCCATGACCCTGCCCTTTTTCGATACGTTTCCGCACTTGAAAGGGGTAATCGAAGGCGATCACGCGACGCTTTGCACCAGCCATCCGGACGTTCAGAAATATCTTACCGATGCCGTGGCCTCCATCTGTCGTGCCGTGCCCGACCTCGCCGGATTTTTCACCATCACCGGCTCAGAAAACCTGACCAACTGCTGGTCGCACAGCGGTGGCGCAAACTGCCCGCGTTGCGGCAAGCGCTCACCAGGTGAAGTCATCGGCGAACTGAATCGCTTACTGCATGATGGAATTCGAAAATCCGGCAGCGCAGCACAGCTCATCGCCTGGGACTGGGGTTGGGCCGATGGTTGGGTTCAGGAAATTATTGATCGGTTGCCGACCGGTGTTGCACTGATGAGCGTCAGCGAATGGAGCATCCCGATTGAACGTGGAGGCGTGAAAAGCGTTATTGGCGAGTATTCCATTTCCACCGTCGGCCCTGGTCCGCGTGCGACAAAGCATTGGGAGATGGCACGCAAACGCGGACTTAAAACAATTGCCAAAATTCAAGCTGGGAACACCTGGGAGCTTTCAGCGACGCCTTACATTCCCGCCGTGCAAAATGTTGCGCAACACGCCGCCAATCTGCGCGGGGCACAGGTGAACGGGCTTATGCTCGGGTGGACATTGGGCGGCTATCCATCACCCAACCTCGAAGTCGTTTCAGAAATTGGCCGAAACGCCACGCTTACACCCACTGAGGCGATGAAAGTCGTCGCGCGCCGACGTTTTGGTCCGCACCTCGCTCCGTCGGTGGTGAAGGCATGGCACGAGTTTAGTGTGGCGTTCAGCGAGTTTCCTTTTGGCGGCGGGCTTTATTCCACGCCAATGCAAGCAGGCCCATCGAACCTGCTTTGGGAAAAAGCGACCGGTTACGGTGCAACCATGGTTGGGTTTCCTTACGATGACCTTGATGGCTGGCGCGGCGGATACCCAATTGATGTGTTCGTCGCACAATTGGAGAAAATCGCCGACGGTTTTGATCAAGCGATTGTGGAACTGAAATCCTCTGCGAAAAAGGTGAAGTTCTCAATCCTTCAGCAACGACGCTTCGGAGAAGAATTGAGCGTAGCGGAAGCGGCGGCAATCCACTTTCGCAGCGCGGCCAACCAATCCCGCTTCGTGCAACTCCGGCGTAAATGGCCGGAGACGAAAACCACCGAAGATTTGAACCGAATACGAAAGGCTTTGGAAGAGACACTGAAAAGCGAAATCGCTCTAGCCCGAAGGCTTTATCGAATTCAAACGCGCGATTCACGAATCGGCTTTGAAGCTTCCAACCAATATTACTACGTGCCACTCGATCTCGCGGAAAAGGTTTTGAATTGTCACGACCTGCTGACGCGCTGGATACCGAGTCTGAAAGTAAGAGTTCCCTAAAAACAACTTGGGCGGCATCGAAACAATGCCGCCCAAGGTTTGTCTGAAATCCGTGCTTTAAGTTAAGAGCGTCGGATTAAATTAACTTCTCTTTCGCTTCAGCGGGCACTTCCAACTTCGTTGAACCGACATCTTTCATTTCGACCGTGGTTGTGCGGTCGATGTCCATCTCGCGCTCACCTGCTGCGATTTTACCTTGGACTTTCATTTCGTATTTGGTCAACGCGCCTTCCTTGATCCAGAACTTAACCGAGCCTTTTGGATCAGTGATTTTGGGGGCTTCCTGGCCTTCCCTGCGGCGGGCGCCAAAGAGCAGCATTTCTTTCACGGCCTCCTCTTTGAGTTCGCCGGAAAGCGCTCCATCAACTTCTTTGAGTTCCTTGGCATTCCAAGCGAGGGTAGCCGATTCCGCGACGGGAGCCTGATAACTTCGCAGGAAGCGCACGATGGCTGCGGCCGTTCCGCCGGTCTGAGCGATTTCATCGAAGGTCTGCCAACCTTCTAAAGCCTTGGCAGCACCTTTATCGCCTTTCATACATACCTCGACCGGAATGCCTCCGGGAGAAAAACTCAGAAACGTCGTCCCCTTCTCCGTCATGCCTTCAATCGCTCCGAGCCGCCCGGCACTTCCATCCGCCTCTTTCGTTGAAGTGATCCAACTATAATTCTTGTCACCCAGTTCTTTGAGAGCTTTTATGATTTTTTCTTTGGAACTGGACTCCGCAGCCGAGCCGAGGCTGGCCATCATTCCGACCAATCCGAGCATGATGATTTTGCTGATTTGCTTCATATAATAAATCCTTTGCAGTCGATGTCGTTTTGTTTGTGAAATTTTCAACCTAGCGATTCAGCGAGAATAGGATTCTCTCGGTAACTAGCAAGTTGTTTCCAGCGTAACTCAGAACTCCAGGGGCGCAAATTAAATTTCCTTTCAGCTTGAGGACGTTTAGCGCTTTTCAGCCGGTAAAACTGCCAACATGATAACCACAACCCGACTCACAACAACTAATCTACCTCACTCAGTTTCGCACTTGAACTTCCCATTGCCAACCTGATCTGTCATTTTCGCCGACATGAACTATTTGCTTCTCTTTACGTTGTTGTTCTCCGTGGTTGCCGCAGAAGCAGCCGTCAAGGACATTCCCTTTCTCCAGGACATCTCAGTGAAATTCCGGACAGCACCAGCATTAACCAATGCCTCCTTCCTCCGGCTCGAAGTGGATCGCGATGGAGTGCCCTACGTGCTGACCGATCGCGGAGTTGCACGAACGTTCGAAGACAGGCTTGCGCTCGATCGAAGTTTTCGCCCTCTCTCCAACCTCGTCGCGCGGGACGTCACTCTCGGTCGCGGAGAGCTTTACTATCTCTTCGAAGACCGATGGCTTTCCAATGGTGACAGCGGAAAGCCGCTTGGTCATTTGCCAAAGGGTATTTTCACTTCTCTCGCCGTAGCAGATGACGGGACCGTGTTACTCTCGGGATCGGATAAGCTGGCTTCGTTTCGTGACGGGCGACTAACGGAACTCGCATCCCCATCTCTGAAGCTTCCCCTAAAATTAGTTGCGAATGGCAACGAATTTTTCGCCCTCACGGATAATGCGATTTACCGGATAAAGAATGGTGCAATTACAAACTTTCACGAAGGAACCGGATTAACCACGCTCGCGATTCGCGGTGACGAACTGCTCGTCGGCACTCACAACGGCTACTACGGATTGCACCTCAAGGATGGGGCAATTACGACTGCACGACAAACCAAGTTGCCGGTGATCGATATTACCTGCCTGGTACCCGTGGCGGACGGACTCTGGGCTGGCACGACGCGGGGTGTTTTTTTCCAGCGGCGCGCGGATGCCAAAAAATCGAATAAACCATCCTTGCCTGACGGTCCTGGCGGCATTCGGTATTACGCCTCGAAACGCTGGTTGGACAATGACGTTGTCATGGACTTGAAAGTGGATGGCGATGGAAACGTGCTGGTGCTCACCAAAACCGGTCTTAACAAAATCGAATTTCGACCGATGGCGCTTGCGGAGAAAGCCGAGTGCTACGATCGCAAAATGCGTTTGCGCCATGTCCGCTACGGTTTGGCCGGCGAACGCCGTTTGCTGGTGCCAGGTGATTTGACCAGCAGTGAGATCATTGATACCGACAACGACGGTGGGTGGAGTTCCTATTACCTGGGCAGCCAGGCATTTCGTTACGCCGCCACCGGTAGCGCGCAGGCTCGCTCGAACTCTTGGGAAATTTTTACGGCTTTGGAACGTCTCCAAACACTCCCGAAGAGCGACGGATTCTTCGCGCGAACCATCGAACGCCATGGGTTCAAGTATTCTGATCCCGACCGCTGGCGTGAATTGCCCGGAGGTGATTGGGATTGGAAAGGACACACCAGCAGCGACGAATTCACTTCACATACGTTTGCTCACGGCGTGATGTGGGAACTCGTCGCGAAGACCGACGCCGAACGCCAGCGCATTGCCACAAATTACACCCATATCATCAATCACATCATCCAGAACAATTGGCAGATGATCGACGTGGACGGCCAACCGACACTTTGGGGCAGGTGGAACCCCGAATACTTAAACCACTATCCCCACAGCATCGGTGATCGAAGATTGAATAGCGCCGAAATTATCGCGGGCCTTCAGCTCGCGTGGAAAATGACAGGCAACAAACTCTACCGCGAGGTGGCGGATGAGCTTTTCGGAAAACATGGCTATCTCACGAACATCCTTAGCTCCATGAAGCTGATCGGCCCGACGCCCGGTTACATCCATTTGGAGAACGATATGGGCAACGAGTGGAACCATTCCGATGATGAGCTGGCCTTCGCGAACTACTGGGTACTCTACCGATTCGCTTTCAATAAAGATTTGCGCGTCAAATATGCGAGCGCCATCCGCGATCACTGGGAGTTTGAACGTCCCGAGAAGTTCGCCATCTGGAACTTTATTTATTCTGCTTGCGGTGGCGGTCACGGTTGCGACGCCGAAGGCGCGGTCTGGAGCTTGCGTGGGGTTCCGCTCGACACGATTACCTGGCGCATTGAGAACTCCCATCGCAAAGATCTTACCTGGGTGCCGGAAAATTTTTACCGCAAAGAACTTAAGGAATTACTTCCACCAGGAGAACGCCAATTTGTCCGCATCAATACGCAACCCTTCATCCTGGACGGCGGAGACGGTGGCGCAACAGAATTGCCCGGTGACGAATTTCTATTCGGCTATTGGCTAGGCCGGTATTTGGGGGAAATTAAATGACACTAACCCGTAACCATACGATTCAACTTTTAACAAAGGCATAAAGAGTTGGTGGAGAAAACCGCCAGTAAACTCGATTCACCGTTTGGTGAACCTCTGGCGTGTTCAGCAATATCCGCTGTTTCTTGGCGCCTTTGCGTTAACTAAGCGTTCTGTTTCGAATCGAAACGAGGTCAGATGGTCGGCTCTAATTCTCCTAAGAGCGGCTCGCCATAAGGAAGGTCGTCCGGGAGGGGCACGAACTCACGAATCCAGGTCCAAAGTTGGCTAAAGTCTTTGTTTACGTCACCCGAAAGGCAGTCGGTGATCAAGCCACCGGCTTCGGGATGCGCCTTGATCACCTCGCGAAAGGAAAAGTTGGGATCGTAGAAGGCATAGACGAGCTTGCGCATGTTTTCGACGCCTTCGCGAAGGGTAGCTCCGTATTCGGTGAAGCGGCTGGGCGAGAGATCGCCAGCAATGAGACCTTCGTGAATAGCTTCACCGGCGAGCTGGCCGCTTTTCAGCGCGAGCATCACGCCGCTGCTGAAGACGGGATCAAGAAAGGCAAAAGCGTCGCCGACAAGCAGCAGCCCAGGGGCGGCGCAGTAACGTGAGTGGCGCGAGTATTCGCTGGTGATGAAGTAATCGCCCGTCGATTGGCCAGTAGCGAGGTGGTCTTTGATCCATTGGTTTTCGTCAACTTCGCGGTGAAAAATTTCACGCGGCTCCTTTATGCCGCCACGGGTAAGGTATTTACCTTCGGCGACGACACCGACGCTGGCCATCTGGTTATGTTGCGGGATATACCAGAACCAGCCTTTGTCCGGGATATAGGCGACGGTAGTTTCGCCTTCGTCAATTCCTTCGCCGCGCTTGGAACCTTTATAGTAAGTCCAAACCGCAATCTTATTGAGATACGGATCGCGCATCCGCCAACCGAGGCGGTTTGAAGTGAAGGCTTCCTTGCCCGAGCAATCGAGCGTGATCGGTGCATGGACTTCGTAAGTGCGGCCCGTTTTTCGATCCGTGGCCTCGACGCCGATGATGCGATCGCCTTCCATGAGCAAACGGTTGACCGTCGTTTCCTCGCGGACTTCTGCGCCCTTCTCCCGAGCGTTGTCGAGCAGCATCTGGTCAAACTCCGAGCGCAACACCTGCCACGTCTGGGCGACGGTGTCCCGGTCGTAGCGATTGAAGAAATAGAACGGTTGTGAGCGGCGTCCATCGGGTTGCACGAAGATGGCACTGTATTTCTTCACGAAGTGCGACCTCTTCATTTTGGGTATCATCCCAATGCGTTCCAGAGGACCGAAGGTGAAGGGGAGGAGGGATTCGCCGATGTGATAGCGTGGGAATTTCTCGCGCTCGATGATGAGCACGCGATGGCCGTATTCCGCGAGGATGGCGGCCGCACAGGAGCCAGCAGGTCCGCCGCCAACAAGGATTGCATCGTAGTCTTGATTCATAATTCAAGGAGTGGTTTCAAGTTGCCTGGCTACAGTGACGTCGGCTTCAGGTTCGGTCACGGGTTGGAAGTGCCCAGTGCCGACGAGTCGTTCAAAAATCGGCGAAGCCATCAGGGTCGTGAGAACCGCCATGATCACCAGCACGGCGAAGAGCCCTTCCGAGATGATGCCACGTTGGAGGCCAATGTTGATAATGATCAATTCCATGAGGCCGCGCGCATTCAT
>JBKJOA010000125.1:0-9769 GCA_046593365.1 Limisphaerales bacterium | reverse complement strand
CCCATCACCTTTCGTTCGGTTTGTTTTGAATTATAGTAGGAGGCAGACTATGATCCCGGTTTGCTCAGAGCCTGTTTTGAAAACGCCGGTTTGGAGTTCCGCCTTCAGGCGGCAGAGCGCGGAAACCGCCTGAAGGCGGAACTCCGAACGCCGCCGGGTTGAAGCCCAAATGAGTTTTCAAACAGGCTCTCAGAGATAATTGCGTGAAATTTTCATTTAAAAATTGGCAACGAATCGTTTGGAATTTCCGAGCCTGGAGGTTCGTTCTCTTTGCCGTGGTTTGTTTTCAAATTTTCCCGGTCCAAGCCGCAACGCTGACCGTCAAAACCAATAAACTGGGAAGCACGCCGGACATTCTGGCCTACAACTCAGGGCATTTCTATCCGGGGAGCAACACGAAGGATTGGTGGCATTATTCTGGAGTGCGCGGGGTCCGATTTTTTGTGGCACCCAACGATATTGAGGCGACCGATGATATTGCGGGGAACGGCGACGGCGTGCTGACCCAAACCGATTTTGTGAATCGAAAGAACGCCCTGCGGGTCGATCCGCTGAACCCGAACTACATTAACTGGCCGTATTTCACCAATCGGTATGAGACGCACACTTTTTCCGGAAATATCTTCAAAGTAAACTATGCCTTTTCGCAGGCGCGCTCGCTTAATCTGAAAATTTTGGTGAACATCTCGGCCACCTTCGGTTCATTCACGATCAACGATTCCAATGATTGGGCCGGCAAATGGGAGTTATGGCAGCATTATTATGCGCAAGCGTTTTACCTGGGGCGGGAATTTGATGTGAACCATTACCAGATGTTCAACGAGCCTGACCATTCCAGCGCGGGCGGCATTACCCAGGCGCAATATCTGGAGCGATTGCAATTGGCCTCGGACGCCATTCAATCTGCGTTGGCGGATGTAAATCTAATTTATGGCAAGTCGTTGGTGCCGCAAATTCTTGCGCCCGTGATTACCACGTCCAGTTACAATTCATGGGGCCAAACTGTGGTTACGAATCGCCATCTGAATTATCTCGGCCAAACCGACTCTGGTTTTTCGCTCCTGCATCGCTACGATTATCATGAATACAACAGCACCCCGTCCGGGTTCGGGAGTAATCTCGATTCCCTCCGCGGTTCCATCGCCTCGGCCATGTCGCCGGAGACTCCTTTCCCGGTAACCATCACGGAGTTCAACGTTCACACGGCAGGGACGTTTTCAAATTTGACTGAGACCTTGGATTCACCAACGAAGTATTCCCGTTTCGGCGCTATCGCAGTCAACTTGATGGAAAATTTTTGCAGCGAACTCTACTGCTTTAAATTCAGCCAGACGGAAAATGGGGGCGGTTCTGTAAAAAAGAACGGAATGCATTACGTGGACAATTTCAATTCGCCTTACAACATCGGCACCATTACGAAGGCGGGTGAAGTGTGGCGGCTGTTTAACAAAGCGTTTTCTCCGGGGCGCGACCGCCTGGGTTTCGTGGCTGGCAGTGGAGCAGACACGCTTGATGTGCAAACGAGTTACGATCCTGTCGCAAAACGTTATTACCTCTTTTCTGCAAACGACACCGCGTTGCCGGTCAGCTTAAATATTGATCTAAGCGCGTGGAAAATTCCCACCAATAATCAAGTGGTGATTGAGGAAGTGAGCCAAAGTTATTATGGCGGCGCAAAAATTTGGACGAATCTCCTCAACGGCCCCGTGGTTACGGCGACTCAACCTTCGAATACCGTTTGGCTTTTGTCGGTTTCCAGTTTGCCGCAGACACCCGTGCAAACCATTGGCGTGAGTGACGATGCGATGGTCAGCGACGGCACAAACAAATTTTTGAATGATGGGCTGAATACCGCGTGCTGGGTGAGAAATAATTCCACCAATGCCGCCGGGCGTTACGCGACATTATTAAAATTTCAAGTGCCCGCAATGAACGTCACAAATTTGCAGTTTGCGGCGCTCACGGTTCGCGCCTCGTCCATCAACGGTGCGGAACCGGTTTGGGCGCATGTTTATGCAATCACGAACAATGCATGGTCGCAAGGCGCCGTGAATTGGTCCACGGCTCCCAATCTGGCGCAGAACGTTTCGCCCGGCATGGATTACGGCAACAACTTTTTGCTCGGAGCGGGCAACTCAGCGGAAATGGCCGGCCAGTTGGTGGCGGGGGCGACTGCTGCCGACCGCACGATTGATGTCACGGATTATTTGCGAGCGCATCCCGGAACGAACGTTTCATTTTTGCTCGTGCGTCCGGTTGGTTTTTTTGGCGATGTGCAGAACAGCGACGGCATTTCCATCGTTTCCAAAGAGAGCAGCGCGGCAAACGGGCCGCGTCTCAGTCTGGTGATGAATTCAACGAACGCGTTGCCGCCAAATGAATTTCCCGTGGCGGTGAACGATTACGCTTTTACCACGCAATCGGTGGCGGTGGTCATCCATGTTTTAAATAACGATTCTGATGCGGACAACCATGCGCTGACGATTCAGTCATTCACGTCGGGCGCAAACGGCAATGTTTCGACGAATGGCGCAGGGATGATCGTTTACACTCCGAACGCCGGATTTTACGGTAACGACGAATTTCTTTACACGATCAACGACGCACAGGGCGGAACCTCGTCAGCGTCGGTTTACGTGACAGTTTATTCTTCTTCCGGCTCACTGTTGATTTCCACCAACGTCGTTAATTCGATTGAAGCGAATATTCAAAGCGGGGCCAGCGCCAACTCCGATGTAAACGAGGCGGCAGCGGGCTACGTCATAGTGAAATATTACGTGGCCTCGGGGAACCTGGCGCGCAAAGCTTATTTCCAATTCGATCTCACCGGCTTGAATTTAAACGTCAATTCGCCCGCCACATTCCGCATCAATGCTACCAACCTGTATCGCGTTCAATTGTGGGGATTGAACCAGGATTACCCCGACTTCCATTCCGCGATCACCTGGAACACCGGGCAGGCCAACGACACGGCGTCCAACAATTTGCTGACGAGCGGATCGTTGACGGCGACCGCCATTGGCAATTCCGTTTTGCTGTCAACGGGCGTGTATAATTTCACTCTGCCGCGTCTCGGTGATTTTCTTTTTAACAATCACGTCACCCTGGTTCTTTCTGGAGTGGATGATGCGGCAAATAATGGGGGCGGTTTTCGCATTCGACGCTTGAACGCTTCACTGACAGTTTCAGCGAATATCCCCGCACCGCCGCCCACGCCGGTTTACATCACGAGCATCGTGACAAACGCCAATCGCACGGTGACGTTGAATTTTCTCGGGGGTTCGAATCAAACGTATCTCGTGCAGGCAGTGGCCGATGCGCAGTTGACGAATTGGCTCACCCTCTCTACGAACGTGGCAGCACCGAATGGCGCGTGGTCATTCACCGATTTGCAGGCGACCAATTTTCAACGTCGCTTTTATCGCTCCAAATCTCCTTAACATGGGGCGGGATTTTACGCGGAGCGTTGTCCGCCAGGTTTCGATTGCGGCACGGAATAACTTTTAATCGTATGAATAAATTTTATATCGCGGTTTTGATTGGGTGGGTGGCGAGCGCAGGAACGTTCTTCGCTCAGGCCGAGGTTAAACCTCACGTCCTTTTCTCGAACGGAGCAGTGTTGCAGCGGGGCCTTGCCGTTCCGATCTGGGGTTCAGCAAACGAGGGCGAAAAAATCACCGTTCAATTCAACGGACAGGAAATTTCCACCACGGCGAAAAATGGCCGATGGCTCGTGCGCTTGAAGCCGATCCAGGCAGGCGGGCCGTTCACTCTGACGATCAAAGGTGCGAACACAATTACGCTCACCAATATATGGGGGGGCGAAGTTTGGTTGTGCAGCGGGCAGTCGAACATGGGCTTCCAACTTTCCCGCGCTGAAAATGCGGCGCAGGCCATGGCGACCGCGGGCGATTCGCAACTCCGATTGTTTTCCGTGCCCCACGAAGCAGCGGACTCGCCGCGTCAGGATTTTTCCGGCGCTTGGCAGGAAAGCACCTCTCAGACGGCATCCAACTTTTCCGCCGTCGCCTATTTTTTTGGAAGAGATTTGCGTCGCGCGCTTAAAGTTCCAGTGGGGTTGATTGATTCGTCCGTCGGTGGAACACCCGCTGAAGCCTGGACTTCACGCGAAACACTCGCCGCAGACCCGGAGCTAAAGAAAATTCTCGAATTGTATGCTGCAAATGTTCGCCTCTTTGATCCAGAAAAAGCGAACGCCGATTTCAAAAATGCATCGCAAAAGCACGCAGAGAAGGTCAAGGCCGCGACTTTGGCTGGAAAAACTCCGCCCGTTGCACCGAAGAAAGCAACCCATCCCAGCGCCACGGCAAAGCGTCCGGCTGGTCTTTACAACGCGATGATTGCACCGCTGCAACCTTACGCGCTGGCCGGTGTGATTTGGTATCAGGGCGAAGCGAATTCGGGCCGCGCGGAGCAATATCAAGTCTTATTTCCCGCTCTGATTCGTAATTGGCGACAGACATGGGGGCAGGGAGATTTTCCATTTTTATTCGTGCAAATTGCGCCCTACGCACAAATAAAGCCGGAAATCCGCGAAGCACAATTGATCACAGCCCAAAGAGTGCCGCGCACCGCGATGGTGGTGACGACGGATGTCGGCGAGGAGACGGACATTCATCCAAAGAAGAAAGAACCGGTGGGCGCGCGCCTGGCGTTAGCGGCGCGCGCGCTTGCTTACGGGGAGAAAATTGAATTCAGCGGTCCGGTGTACGCATCCATGAAAACTCAGGGCGCGAAAGCGATTTTGAGTTTTACGCACGTCGGGGGCGGATTGATGGCGAAAAGCGGCGATTTGAAGGGTTTTACGATTGCCGGAGTGGACGGAAATTTCGTTCCAGCAACTGCGAATATTGACGGGGATACGGTGGTCGTCTCGAATGCTTCGGTAAAAAACCCGGCCGCCGTGCGCTACGGTTGGGACCGAGTGCCCGAAGTTAATTTGTTCAACAAAGATGGTCTTCCCGCGACTCCCTTTCGCACGGACGTAAAATAATTTTCTTAATGTTACCCGGCGTTCAACTCCGGGCGATTTCCAACCAGCCCTTCGGAGTTATAATCAAGATACGTCCGCCCTTGGATTCAGGGTCGCGCTCGTTGACACATTCTTTTTGCGCGTTTAGTTTTCGCGCCATGTCACGACTGCCGTTTGAAGCATTCTTAGCTCTGCGTTATCTGCGGCCTCGCCGAACTTTCGTTTCTGTCATCACTGTCATCTCAATTATTGGAGTGATGCTGGGCGTTGCGGTGTTGATTATCGTCATCAGTGTCATGAGCGGATTCGACCAGGAATGGCGTAGTCGAATTCTTGGTTTTAATGCGCATCTAAAAATCACGCAAGTGGATCCCATGAACGGACAATATCTGCCGCTCACAAATTTTGAATCGCTCCGAATGACCGTCAGTTCAAATCAAAGTGTGATAGGAGTCGCGCCGTTCATTACCGGGCAAGTGCTTTTGCAAACCCAACCGGCACAAGGGAATCCAAAATTTCTGGCGCCACTGCTTCGTGGAATTGATCCCAAATTGGAAGCGGGCGTCAGCGTTCTTCCCAAAAGTGTCGTGGACGGCGAATTTGATTTGAGCGGAAAAGGTTTGGTGGTCGGCAGCGATTTTGCCCACGGGATGGATTTGCACGTTGGAGATCGCGTGGCGGTTTATTCGCCGAGCAGCATTCAGAAATTATACGAAACGCGGCGAAATCCAGATGCGGAAAAACCAATGGCGGAAGAGTTTGTCGTCCGTGGAATTTTTGATGTTGGTTATGGCGAATACAATGCGTCCATCGTGGTGACTTCACTGGAGAAAGCGCAGGAGCTTTGGGAATTCGATGAAAATTCCGTGCATGGTTTGCAAGTCATGTTGCGTGATCCGTTCCAGGCCGAAGTGGTGCGTCAAGCGCTTCAAGGCAGGCTCGGGCCGAACTTCAATATCCTTACCTGGCCTGAGGAAAATCCGACTATTTTCAACGCGCTGGCCGTGGAGAAGAACATGATGTTTTTCCTTCTTTTCTTTATCATGATTGTGGCTGGCTTCGGCATTGTGAATTGCCAAATCACCTTCGTCGTTCAGAAGACCCGCGAGATCGGAATTCTCAAAGCGCTGGGTGCGAACAATCGCCAGGTACTTTGGATTTTTCTGAGTCAGAGCGTGGTCGTCGGTGTCCTGGGCGTCGGTCTCGGTTTCGGCATAGCGATGCTTGCCTTGAGTTATCGAAATGAATTTCTCACGTTTATGAATCGCGTGGTGGGTTACGAATTGTTGCCTGCGGCTATTTACCAGATCGATAAACTTCCAGCCTCTATTCAGGTTGGCGACGTCAGCATTATTTGTGGAACCGCATTCATCACCTGTGTTCTTGCGGGGCTTTTTCCTGCCTGGAAAGCGGGGCGATTGCAACCGGTGGAAGCATTGCGCTATGAATAATTCTCTCGAAAGCTCCCTGTTGAAACCGGAACCGGCCAACCAAAAACCGTTGCTCGAAACGCGTGACGTTCACAAAATTTACACGATTGGAAAACGGAGGTTGGAAGTGCTGCGCGGCATCACGTTGTCGGTGAACGCTGGAGATTTCGTTGCCTTGCGCGGCGCGTCGGGCGCGGGAAAAAGCACGCTGCTCCACTTGCTTGGCGGGTTGGATTTGCCGAACAGCGGTGAAGTTTATTTTGCGGAAAAAAATCTGGGACGCCTCTCGAACAGCGCACTCACCGAGCTACGGAATACCCGGGTTGGTTTTGTGTTCCAGGCTTATCACCTTCTGCCCGAACTCAGCGCGCTGGAAAACGTTTACCTTCCGGCGCGAATGGCCCGGACGAGTGCGACTCAAGCCATTGCCCGCGCCCGCGACTTGTTGAAACGAGTTGGGCTGGGTGAACGATTGGAGCATCGGCCCTATGAACTTTCCGGCGGAGAACAACAACGCGTCGCCATCGCCCGGGCGCTGATCAATGAACCGGATTTAATTTTGGCGGATGAACCGACGGGCAATCTGGATTCGCACACCGGCAGCGAAATCATGGATCTCATTTGCTCTTTGCGAGTGGAACGGAACGCAACCCTGGTAATCGCGACCCATTCCGCTCGACTCGCTGCCCGTGCACCGAGAGTGATTGAATTGGAAGACGGCGAAATCAAGAATGCCTGAAAGCAAACGTAGGCGCGAAGAATTCAAAAGGACGAAAGCGTTCTCCGCTTCCTGCAAAAAAACGAAATGCAAAATACAGATTGGGAATTGCGTTATCAAACGAAGGACATGCCTTGGGAAAAGGGCGAACCTTCGCCTGGGCTGGTCGATTTTCTGGCCGCGCATTCGGAATTAAAACGGGGAACGGTTTTAGTTCCAGGATGCGGCACAGGTCACGATGTTCGTGCCTGGGCAAAAGCGGGTTTTAAAGTAACCGGCTATGACATTGCGCCGAGCGCGATTGAAATTTGCGATGAAAAAACCAAAGAAGCCGGGCTGACCGCAACATTGGTTCCTGGTGATTTTTTGAATGAAAATCCGTCGCAACGCTTTGACTGGATTTTTGAGCACACTTTATTTTGCGCGATTGCGCCAGAGCAACGTGACGATTATGTGCAATCCGTTCTGCGCTGGCTAAATCCGAGTGGATACTATCTCGCGGTGAACTATTTGATTCCAGACAAAGACGGCCCGCCGTTCGGAACGACACGCGAGGAACAGCTTGAGCGATTCTCGCCACACTTTGATCTGAAGGAGGAATGGGTCCCGCGCTCGTATGAGAATCGCACCGGGCTGGAACGAATGTTTTGGTGGCAGAAAAGACTGTGATGGAACCTCGCTCGAAAAATAACTGACAGCGAACATTCCGCAGTTGAAAAACGCCCAACGGCGAACGTGTCAAAACGCCGAGAGCCATTTTATTTTTTATACTTTCGACCCTTCTGGATCTTTCCATCTTTCGCCAGTGTTGGATCATTGCGAACGATTTTCCATCAGTGCATCATGCTGGTTTTCAAAAAATTTTTGTCCTCGATAAAATGGAGCAATGGCTGGCCTTGTTGTTGGCGCTGTTATTCCAAACGGTTAGCCCGTCGATTCGGTTTTCTTTATTTATTTTCTTTCTCGTGCGGAAGAGTTTTCTTTAGGCCATTTCAATTGCAGATGAACGCGAGCCACGTCGCCCATGTAATCTTTAGTCTGGTATTGACGGGCGGCTTTCAGAATGTGATCGCGAGCTTGCGCCTCGTCGCCGATGACTTCGAAATACAAACCGAGATACAGATGGGCATAGAATAATTGTTGCTCAAGCTGCGACTTGGGCGACCCACCAGCGGCGGCGGCTTTGAGGACGTCTTCCGGTTTGGCTTTGCCCGCAAAAAGCGCGTGAACTTCCATCATAGGCTTGCGCTCATCATTTTTTATCGGGATGAGCGCGGTGCGGGCTTTTTCCAAACCGGCGGCGCGCGCCACGCAGAGGAAATGCCAGACGGCATTTTCCACGTCGTTTGGATTCACGGTTTGGTGCAACTCAAACTGCTTGCGTCCGTTTTCAAACTGCCCGGCGTAATAATAAGCAATCCCGCGTTGCCAGTGATACGGCGCCTGCTGCGGCGCCAACGCGATAAACTGGTCAAAATCGGCAATGGATTCCTTGATGCGTCCCAATTTGAAATGCTCGCCGCCGCGTTGCTGCCAGGCTTCGGTCGCGCGCGGGTCGCGCTTCAACACTTGATCGTAGTCGGCCACGGCTTTGGCTGGTTCACGGTTTTCCTGGTGAAACCGGGCGCGGACAAAATAACTGCGTGAACTCTTCGGCTCGGCTTCAATCGCTTGAGTCACCAACATCATTGCTTGATCGTGCTTGCCGCTGCCGTAAGCCGCTTTAGCCTGGCTTAACAGATCATCGACGTTGAGCTTCTCGGCGGCAACAATCACCCCTGCTGCCCACAAACTGAACGTCGTCAAAGCGAATAATATTCCGCTCCTGGCCCTCCTTGTTCGGATAAGAAAAAGTTCCTGTGACATGCGCCTGATTTTAAGGCGGTCTTTGTTATTCGCAAGGCCGCCAGAAGGAAAGTTGTTATCCGGTAACAACGGACTCTAGTTGACGCCGATATGAGTAGTGGCGGCTCCGAGCGAAGGAATATTTGACTTCACGCCGGAGTTTCGGAAGCTAAGTCATGCCGTTTTATGAATATGAATTGTGCGAAGGCGGATGTGTGGTTTGCGGAGGAAAGTTCACCTTGCGCCGACCAGCGAGCGCACCGGAATTGACGAAGTGTCCGGCGTGCAAAAAACCGGTGCGCAAAATTCTTTCGACCTTTAGCTCGCCGATAAAATTAAAACCGCTTTCGGTATCAGACGCGAAAAAAGCCGGATTCACCGTTTTAAAACGCGTGAATAAAGGAGAATATGAGAGGCAATAGGCGGCGGATTTTTCGCACACCAAGGCAATTCCAGCCGGACTCACATGCTACCCTGTAGAATTAAAATCCCCTTTCTCAATCCTTCGCCGTGCTCCATGCTGGTTGCATGTCTGCTTTAATCGCAATTGTGGGTCGTCCGAACGTGGGCAAATCGGCTTTGTTTAACCGAATTGTCGGCAAGCGCATTGCCATTGTTCACGACGAACCGGGCGTGACCCGCGACCGAATCAGCGTGGAAGCGGAGTGGCATGGTCGTCCCTTCACGTTGGTTGACACGGGGGGCATCGGTTTGTTGCGTGGAGAAAAAGCACGCGATGTCATCACCCAAGCTGCGTTGGAGCAAGTCGGACTTGCCATCGAA
>JBKJOA010000018.1:0-7107 GCA_046593365.1 Limisphaerales bacterium | reverse complement strand
TCTTTCGTGATTTTGATTTCAAAAGGGCGTTCGTAAATGCGATTGCCCATGATGTCCGCATCGAACTTCGCCGCAGGAATTTCCTGAAAATATTTCTGCAATCTTTCACCGAGCGACCTTGGTCCGTCAAAATATACGCGAAATCCGCCCCAGCCCCACAACATGAATTTTACGATGCGCTCAATGCAGGGAAAGTTTGCAGTCGCTTGAGCATGGTTCTCTGGAAAAATTTCGGTGGCTAAATGAAAAACCGAACCATCCGACTGTTCGAGAGCGAGCGTCAGCGGCAAAGGGTTTCCTGAAGCGCGCACTGCTTTGCAAAAATGCCGACTCGCCAAAACCGCAGGGCGGAAACCTGGATCAAGTAACGGAGTGATCTTCGGTTTCGGCAAGAATAGACCGTTATTTTCGTTCATCAGAAAGAAATTTGTCGGTGAAAATTTGTTTCAAAATCTTGCCGTCGCCATGCGGATAATTCTCACCCAAAAGAAATGCCGCCGTTGGTGCGATGTCGATATTCTCCACTAATTCAATTTTGCGCCCAGGCTGGATGCCCCGTCCTGCCGCGATAAAGACCGCATTCATTTTCGGGTTTTCCGCAAGGTAACCGTGGCTGCCTGTAATGCGGGTTTTTTGGGAAATCGTCTCATCGCCTGTGCCATTGGCAAAACTGTAGCCGCTCTGCGCCACCAGCACTAAATCGGGTGCTTGCGGATTTGCTGTAGGTTGAGGCAAGCCTAATTTCGAGTAATCAGCCGGCATTACGATTTTGGAAATTCCTTCATGTTTTTCAAAAAGCGAAATGACTTTTAATCGATCTGCGTCCGCTGTCTTTGGTGAATTCAAATAAACAAAAGCGGTGCCGCCCTCAGGAACTGCTTGCACACGTGCGCGGGAAATAGAGCCGTCATCGCGTGCTTCGAGCAACCCGGCTTTGCGCAAAACGGCGTTGGCGTGAACCGATTTCTCCACTTTTTCAAAACCGTGATCCGCCACGATGAAAATGGTCGTGCTTTCGCGCAACCCCGCCGCGTCCACGGCATCCAAAATCTTTTGCACATTCTTGTCGGCCTGTCCCAATGCTTCGTAAGCTTCCGGACTTTGTGGACCAAACCGATGCTGCACGCCGTCCACCACGAGAAGGTGGAAAAAAAGAATGTTCGGTTTCAGCCGCTTGATTGAATTGCAGGCGGCGGCCGTCCAGATTTCGTCGCGCTCCTTGCCGGCCTGCGTGGCGAACCAGAGATCGCTGCCCACTTTCAAATCACCACTGTGAACAAGCTCTTGAATCAGGCGAGGCGTCGTATATTGAATCATTTGCGGAACGTCGGGAAAATTATCATCCAAAGTTTTTGAGTTGCGTGTGCACGGCCAATTGATCCCCGCCGTTCGATAGCCGCGCTCGTGCAAAAAATCGTAAATCGTGGGCGCTTTAACCAAATCAGCCTTGTCGAGATGACCATTAATGGATGCCGGTTTTTCGTCACCCGGGCGAACGAGCGCGCCATTGAACAACACAGAATGTTTTTCAGGACGAACACCCGTGACAATCGTGGTGTGATTTGGCCAGGTCACAGAGGGATTCGAAACTTTCATTCCCTTTCCCGTAACGCCGCTCGCGGCTAATTTTCGCAGCAAAGGGATGGGCGTTTTCGGGTCTTCAAACTCGTAAGCGGGAAAACCGTCAATTGTGATGACGATGACGTGGTGGTTCGTGGAGGCTTGCGCAACGTTGATGGCAAGAAACCCTACGATGATTAAAACAATTTTTAGAAATTTCATTTCAAACGCTCGAAAAGAGCCGTGATGGTATCAACAATTTTCACTGAGGCGTCCACTTCTAAATAGCTCGCGCGTGAACGCCAGGTTTCGTAACCGCCAAGTTTATGCTGGGCGGGCGTCGGCAGGTAACCGTTATAACCGTTGGCTAATTCGATGGTGAACGCCTGTTGGAAAGGACTTCGCTTCTTCAATTCAAGGCCGATTTCGGCGAACACTTCGCACGGGATCGCCGCGATGGCCAAATCGCCGATGCGGTGTGCCTGAAGCGTCAATGGAACCTGATCAGGAAATTCACCCAGCAAAACCGTTTCGCGCGCGTAAACTTCCGGACTCCAACCCGCCAGTTGTCCATTGGCTTTCGCTTTAGCCAAAGCAGCCCTCGCGTTTTCCAATTCCTCTTTTTTGGGCAACCGAACCCCCAACTTTATTTCCTGCTGCGCTGATTTAAGCGGAACCCAATCGCGCCAATCCATTTTTTGATAAACCGAATGGGCAACGTCAGCCAAATCGTTTGCCACACGATGAATTCGTGCGTAGGGCGGTTCCGGTGCTGACACAGTGCGAAAATTTATGTTGTTGCAATCCCCGCTTGTGCCGTTGGACATGATGGCGACGAATGGCGGATCCTGACGGTCTGCCGCAAGCAATTGCTGAACGCGATCGCAAAACGCGCCAAAGTAATCCGCCGAATAAGTTGCTGCGGCCACGCCACCGCAATAATGCATCGAATAATTGGCCAGCAACGCGATCGGTTTTCCGCTGATCGATTTGATGGCGAGAACGGGCACGTCGGGATCAGTCGGCCCCGCCGGTTCCAAAAGGTCTGGGCTACCGGGGCGGGGATTCATTTTTACCAGATCATTGGTTCCACCCCACGGATCCTGGTTGATCACACCGGGCTTCATTTTCCAACGGCGATTCGAAACATGGCGCGGCTCCGTGCCGACGCCCCAGGCAATTTTCGCTGGAGCAAGATGATTGATGGCTTGAAGAACCGCATCCGCCAAACGGAAGGTAAGAAAGCGCTGATACTCTTTGTCGGCGTCGCTCTGATAAATACTCACTGAAGCGGGAGCGGAATGGGTGTGCGTTGCGGACATCAGAATATTTTCCATCGGCAGACCCGATTTTTCGTGAATAATTTTTTTAGCTCCCTCAAAAATCTCGCGGTAAATCAGGCAGCTATCCGCCACGCAAATGGCCAATCGGTTTTCGCCGTCGTCCAGCACGATGGCACGCGCGTGAAGTGGATCATGAAGATTGGTCCCCTTTTGATCCGTCATGTTCCCGTTGATCGAAATACCCATCCACGGGCTGATGTTGGCCGTTGCCGCGCCGGCCCGAAATTGCTTTTCACCGAAAGCCGCCGAACTGGAAACGAGAAAGCAAATCAGTGTGGAAATCAATCGCGTATTCATGACGAGATTCAGCCAGTTTTCCCGGATTCGCGCAAGCGGGCGGCTCATCAACGAAGATGTTTGTCGAAAAACTTTCCGCCGGTTCCAGCACCAGCTTAAGAGCTACGATTTTTTCTCGTAACCCGACTTTGGTTTTCCGTTTTTATCGAGCTTATCGCAACTCCAGAGCAGACCGCGCGTGACGAGATCGAGATAAAGATCTGTTTTGATCGTGTCATTCAGATGACCAAGCGTTGTTCCGAACACCCGGGATTTTCCGTAGGTGTTCACCCAAATGCTCACGTGTTGATCCTGCTCATTGTCAGGGGTCAAACTTTTGGCGAGCGGAACACAATTCGGCCAAACTTTTTTTATTTCGTACAATTCGTCTTCTGCATCCTGCCAGGTTTCGGGAAAACCTTTCATGATGGGATGATCTGCTTTCACATTGATCACTTTGAACGCGCGTTTTGGTTGATGGCGATATGAACTCACGCCCAACAATTTGCGCCACTCATCGCTCGTGGTTTCGCGATAGCTATGCATCGAACAATGAATCATGACTGCGGGCACACCGTTCGTGTGCGCGCGGACGATTTGCTCGATGAAAGCAATATTCGTCACTTTTCCAAAACATTCGTTGTGAACAATGATATCGTAGCCCTTGGCCCAATCAGGTTTTTCGTAAACGCTCATCTTGTGTTCGCGACCTGCTGAATCGCCCTCGTGGACGATGGTCCAGGTCACGTTGGCACGGGCGCTAATGCCTTCACTCAACGTTTTTTTCTGCGCCGGATAATCATGGCAACAACCGCCGGTGATAAGCAGGGCGCGCAGCGGCTCAGCGGCGGTTAAGGAGAAAGTTGGCACAAGGCAAAAGGAAAACAACAAACATGCAACTAGAAACATCGAACGCCGGATTACACCCCTTTTTGCCTTCCAAACTAATTTGAGGATGGAGTTTGAATGTTTAATGTTCGCTGTTTTCATAGATTAATCTGTGTTTGGATAAGAACCGAGAACCTTGACGAAATTGCATTCCTGATCGAGGTGCGCAATCGCATTGGCCACTTTTCGATCATTCATGTGACCGTCGCAATCGACGAAAAAGAAATATTCCCACGCTTTGCGTTTGCTCGGGCGCGACTCGATTTTCGTCATATTCAATTTGTAGCGACGAAACGCACTCAGCGCGGAATGCAACGCACCGACTTCGTGCGCGATGCTGATCATCAGACTGGTGCGATCTTTACCGGTGGTTGGACTGCATTGCCGACCGAGAACCAGGAACCGCGTGGCGTTCGCGGAATTGTCCTGAACGTCGTAATCGAGAATGGGAACTTTATATTTCTCCGCCGCCAAAACGCCGGCGATCGCGGCAGAATTTTTCTCCTTTGCAGCAAACTCGGCCGAGCGCGCGTTTGAAGAGGTTTCGATAACTTCCGCCTCCGGAAAATTCTTCTGCAACCAAACGCGGCACTGCGCCAGGGTTTGCGGATGCGCATAAAATTTTTGGATTTGATCGCGATGAAACCGGCTCAAGAGGCATTGCTGAATTTTTAAAATAATTTGGGCGACAATTTTCAAATCACTTTCCACAAACATATCGAGCGTGTGCGTCACAACTCCTTCGGTGGAATTCTCCACCGGCACCACGCCGTAATCCGCCCGGCCTTTGCTGACCTCGGAAAAAACATCGGCAATGGTTTTCTGCGCGGCGTAACGAAGACTCGCGCCAAATTTCTGAATAGCCGCCTGATGGGTGAACGTCGCTTCGGGCCCGAGGTAGGCGATGGTCATCGATTTTTCGAGCGACAGGGCGCTCGACATAATTTCACGGTAAATCGCACGCAACGATTCGCCGGTGATCGGCCCGGCGTTCACTTTGCAAATCCGTTTGAACACCGCCTGCTCTCGATGCGGGGCATAAATTTCTTCGCCCGCCTTAAGTTTTATTTCGCCAATTTGCAGAACGTGTTTCGTACGTTCGTTGAGCAGCTTGACGATTTGCGCGTCGAGCTTGTCGATGGATTTGCGATGCTCAGGGATGTTCATGGCGACCGAAGAATACAGATTTCAAGAGCGTGGGGCAGAAAAATCTACGGCGTTTGCATTTCGTAAAAGCGATCAAATTCTTTGGCGCGAAGTCCGCGTTTCAATTCCTCGTCGTCGCTCCAAAGCACAGCGTTCAAATGAATAGCTAATGCAACAAACGGAGCGTCCTTTTCGTCGATTTCTTTGCAAAGGCGGCGGCTTCAACCCATGCCGAGCAGAATGGTTGATTCATCCACAAAATGAAGGCGCGCTAACAAAGTGTTTAAAGTCTCCAGCAATTCCTCATCGGCAAGTTGGGTCGCGGCGAGGATTCGTTCTTTGTGCTTAAATAGTTCGACGAAAAGAAATTTCGGACAGAAAAATGCAAGATCGGGTTCGGATAATAAAATTTCGCGCAAGCGCGAGTGGTGGCTGATGAGAGCAGCAAAAAAAATATTGGAATCAACGACGACCCGCTTCATTCGTCTTTGCCGGGAAAGCGCGACTGATTGCGTGTCCACCAATCGGATTTGATTTCCTCAGACAATTTCCATGCATCTTCTTCGGTGAGACGGCTGCGTTGCGCCGTGGCTTCGAGTTTCAGCCATGCGACGAACCGGCTGATCGCGGCCGCTGGCATTCCGTGTGTGGGAATGGTGATGCGAATTTCTTTTTCGTCAGTTTCGACAGCGATCATGGGATGAACTTTTCTTTTTTCGACGGGAAAGGCAAGTCCGAGCCGCATCCGACGCGCTGGAAGCCACCCGCGAGAATCCCGACGACCTTCCCGAACGTGAGAACCAAATCTGCGAACAACGTTTCGAGGTCACCAGTAAGGCATCATTTTAGAATCAGGTCTTTCGAGTTGATGTTGTAGCCGACCAACACCGCCTTGTCGCCACTCGTCTCGAACGTGAAAACCTCCGTGCCTGTGCCCTGCTCGAAGGTCGTGGTCTGAGTCAAGACAACGGTCGTCGTGAGGTTGAATGTCCGAACATTGAAACCTGCCTCCGTAGTCTGTGTGACCTTGCCAAGCTTCCGCTGCACTGCGCCCACAAACTCCAGAAACTGCTTCTCGGTCGTCGCGCCCTTGAACTTGGAGTGACCGGCTGAGTAGATGTCTGCGAGTTTCCCGTCGTTGTAGAGCTTGTGGAAGTCGGCAACGCTCTGCTCTGCGGCTTTCTTGCCCTTGAATATCCCGCCACAGCCGGATGAGAAAAGCGCGACGCTCAGAGCGAGGAATAGTGAGATGATTTTCATGGTGGTGCGACGATGCCTAACTATTAATATCCGAACAGCGGTTCGTGTTTGGTTAATATGCGACAGGTCTTTCGGGTTCACGGCGATTACCTAAAACCTTTTTCACTTTTCCCGCCAGCCTTTTTCTTCCGCGGATTGCAAATTGAAAATTGCGAATTTTCAATTTTCAACCTCTTTTTCAGGCGCGATGGTTGGCTCGAGTTCCTGTTGTGCCAATTGTTCGGGTGGCGCGGTGGCAAGGCCCGGATCAATGGTCAAAAGCGTTTCTGGTTTCTGAATAACAATGCGCCGGAGTTCATCAGCGGCAGGTAAATCTTCCAATGCGCGCAGGCCGAAGTATTCGAGGAACAGCGGCGTGGTGCTGTAAAGCGAGGGCCGGCCAATGACTTCCGCGCGACCGGATTGCACGACGAGGCTGCGTTCCAGCAATGTTTGCATCACGCCATCGACGGCGACTCCACGAACCTGCTCGATTTCGGCACGCGTGATCGGCTGGCGATAGGCAATGATGGCGAGCGTTTCGAGCGCGGGTTGCGAGAGACGCGACGGGCGATTTCGCTGGCCAACCAGCGTCATGAGCCACGGCGCGTATTCGGGCAAGCTAACAAACTGCCAGGAGCCTGCGACACATGCC
>JBKJOA010000225.1:0-14003 GCA_046593365.1 Limisphaerales bacterium | reverse complement strand
GCATTTACAAAATCACTTACGGCGAGCCAAAGCGTCCCCAGTTCGGCGATCTAGCGAAGTTGAGCGTGAACGAGTTGGTGAAGCTGCAACTGCACGCGAATGAATGGTTCGTCCGTCAGGCGCGACTGCAACTCGCCGAGCGCGCCGCCGCTGGTCGCGAATTCGAAACCGCGAAGACGCAACTGCGTGAAATGTTCGCGCGCCAGACAAACGCGGTGATGCAATTGCGCGCCATGTGGTCGCTCTGCGTCATTGGCGCGGCGGACGAAGCATTTCTACGAACTCAATTGAGTCATCCCGACGAACACGTTCGCACCTGGGCCATCCGCCTGCTCACAGACTCATGGCCGCTCGACACAATAATGTCCGCGCGCCCACCCGGTAGGGCTGACCTGCCGGTCAGCCAAACGCTAAAAGAGTTCGCCCGCCTCGCGAAATCCGATCCATCAGGTCTGGTCCGTCTCGCGCTGGCGACCGTGCTGCAACGCCTACCCGTCTCACAGCGCGTTGAACTTGCTACGCCGTTGCTCGCTCATGCCGAAGATGCCAACGATCACAATCTGCCGTTGATGATCTGGTATGGCTTGATTCCAGTGGGCGACACCGCTCCCGCGACTCTTGCCACGCTCGCGGTAAATTGTCAGCTTCCGCTCACACGCAAATTTATCGCCCGCAGACTCGGGGAGGACATCGAGAAAAATCCCGCGCCTCTGAATGATTTGTTGAAGTTGACCTTGAATCAACCGCAGCCGTTTCAGTCGGATATTCTGGCCGGGTTGTCCGAAGCGGTGCGCGGCTGGAGCAAGGCACCGAAACCGTCCGCCTGGCAAGAATTGCAAAATAAATTATCCATATCCTCCAACGTTGCCCTGCGCGACCGTCTGCGTGATCTCAGCGCGCTCTTCGGCGATGGCCGCGCTCTCGACGAAGTGAAACGCGTGGCGCTGGATCAAAAAGCCAGCCTCGATTTCCGACGTGCCGCGTTGCGCACGCTGATTGACAACCGGCCGGCCGACTTGCGGGAGATTTGCGAACAACTGTTGGAAGTGAAATTTCTTAACTCCACCGCCGTTCGCGGTCTCGCGTTATTCAACGACCCTGCCATTGGTGAGAAACTTGCCGGGAGTTACCAAAAATTTCATCCATCGGAACGCGGCGCAGTCATGGAGACGCTGGTGTCGCGCCCGCCCTTCGCCCGGCCAATGCTTGATGAAATGGCGGCCGGTCGAATCCCGCGAGCGGACCTGACTCCATTTCATGTCCGGCAGGTGCGCAGTTTCAATGATGCGGAGTTGACCAAACGGCTGGCTGAAGTTTGGGGGGAATTTCGCGACAGTCCCGCTGACAAAAAACAATTCATCGCAAAGTTGAAAACAAAATTGACTCCGTCCGTGCTGCCCGCTGCGGACCAGAGGGCTGGCCGCATGGTGTTCAACACCGCTTGCGCCGCGTGTCATACTCTTTACGGTCACGGCGGACAGGTCGGGCCAGACCTCACTGGCTCGGGCCGTGACAATCTCGATTACCTGCTCGACAACGTTGTTGATCCCAGCGCGGTGGTAAACGCGGATTTCCGCATGTCGGTCCTTGACCTCAAGGACGGACGGACGCTAAACGGTTTGATCACCGCCAAAACTGACCGCACCATCACACTGAAAACCATGGCCGAGACTGTGACACTGGAACGCGCCGTAATTGAGAGCATCCAACCATCTTCGCTATCGCTGATGCCTGAGGGATTACTCGAAGCATTGACAGAAACGCAGGTGCGCGATCTAATCGCCTACCTTATGAATCGCACTCAAGTGCCATAAAACTAAATAGTTTCGACAGGCTTTGAGCGGGTGCTAAGATTCAGTCAACCAATTGAAAACTAACATGCTAACACGCTTGCTTTCCAAACATCCGCAAAATGATTTGCTTTTCACGCTTCGCCGGAATTCACCCAAACCGCTGGCTCTAATCTGCTTCGCCATTGGTGCATGGATTACGATGTGTTGGCTTGATGCAGAGGTTGGTCGTGCCGAACAGAGCCGCCCGATTCCAAGCCACGGACTTTATGAAGATTTCCGAGCGCAACTCAGCGACGGAACTTTGTGGTTTCCGAATTATGGAAAAGACGGCAAACCTATTATTGGCAGCGGCTCGCGCATTTCAACCGGGACGAATTCAACTGCTCTGAAAGGGGTGGTCATCAACTCTGACAAAATCAGTCCGAGCAACCAGGTGACTCATGTCCTCGCACGAGGCTTGACGGAGCCACTGATCCGCGAAGCCTTGGTTGAAGGACACCTCTATGTCGCGGACGACCGTCTTGCAAATCCAACTGGCTTCATGTTTGGGGCAGTCAATAACCAGGGTGTTTTCACGATGGGAGATTCCGTTACGGCCTTTGGGACAACGCGAGTGATGGCCATCACACCGCAGTCGGCCAAGCTGCGGTTATTTCGAGATGGCGTTGTGGTTCAGGAAACAATGGGGACCAATCTAACTTACGAAACCAAAGATGCCGGGGACTTTCGACTAGAAGCCTGGTTAACGATCGACGGTGGAGATCGCCCATGGATTTACGCCAACCCCGTCTATCTGAAGGAGCCGGACTTACTCGAATTGGCGACCCTCATGCCGTCGATGGCAATTTCACCCGAAGTGAGCGTGCGCAAAGATATTACTTACCTGGAGGGTGCCGAAGAAGATGCTGGAAAACACAAGCTGGATATTTACGCACCTAAAGATAAGTCGAACTCTCCTGTTCTGTTTTTTGTTCACGGAGGCGCTTGGAGAACGGGCGACCGCTCTCAGTATCCACCACTTGGAAATCGTTACGCAAAGGCAGGGTATGTTACTGTTGTCCCGAGTTATAGGCTTGCGCCCAAGAATCCGCATCCTGCACAGATTGAAGACGTCGCCGCGGCATTCGCCTGGACCGTGAAGCATGTGGCTGAATCCGGCGGGAATACAAACCGCATCTACATAGCGGGGCATTCGGCTGGCGGTCACCTCGTAGCTTTGTTGAGCCTCGACGAACACTACCTTGCAGTGCATCAACTTTCTTCAAAATCGATTCGAGGTGTTTTGACTTGGAGCGGCGTCTATGATCTCACTTCGGGAGAGAGTCTGGAAAAAACATTTGGAAAAGATCCTCAATTTCGTCGGGACGCTTCGCCCATATCCTTCGTGAGGTCGAATACTCCTCCGTTCATGGTGACCTACTGCCAGTGGGACTATTACAGTTTACCAGCTCAGGCCAAGAATTTTCATCATGCGTTAAAAAATGCGGGAGTCAAAACTGAACTGGTTTACATCCCGGCCCAAAGCCATCTCTCGGAAATGCTCAACATCAAAAACGAAAAAGATCTCACGGTCGCGGCTGCTTTGCGCTTCATGCAATAATCCATGAAAAAATGGCTTCGCATTTTGTTGCGTATCTTTGTTGCTCTAACTGTGATCATCGCCATCTCCCTGGCTTTGTGCCTCGATACGGTTGATCATAGGCCTTACTTTCGCGAGCCTTACTATCAGGAAACCATTGCCCGCCTGAACAAATTAGTTGCTACGAACTCAGTTGCTCGTGGTGAGTTAGCCGCTGGCTTCGGTCGTGCGCTGCTGACTCCAACCATCAATGCGTCACAAGACGATCCGGCAAGAGGGCATTTTCGCGCCATGCCGCTCGCGGGTTACGGCAATCGGCATGGGCGTCCGGCGACCGGGGTGCATGACGACCTTTACGTCAAAGCGGTCGCCTTTCGCGTTGAGAAGCGCATCGGCGTCATGGTGGGCGCAGACGCTTTGATTATACCCCGAGAGGTCACAGAGATAGCGGCTGCTCGCCTTCTTCAGGAACTCGGATTGAGTCGCGAGCAAATTTATCTCAGCGCTACCCACAGCCATTCGAGTCTGGGTGGTTGGGGTAAAGGTGTCGTCGCAGAAGGGTTTTCTGGAAAATTCCAGCCTGGCTCTCGAACCTGGTTTGCAGACCGGATGGTAACGGCTATTCGTGACGCAGTAGCCGACCTCAAACCAGCCTCGTTTGGCCATGGAAATTTTCTTGCGCCAGAATTTGTAAGGAACCGCTTGGTCGGTGATTTGGGTAAAGTAGATCCAGAGTTTAGTTACCTTGTGCTCAAGCAAACAAACGGGCGAATCGGAATATTGGGCACTTACTCAGCACATGCGACTGTTCTTTCAGCAGACATGATGGATTTCAGCGCGGACTATCCTGGATGTTGGCAGCGTTCCATGGAAGAGGCTACTGGCGGGACTGCTGTTTTTCTCGCAGGCGAAGTGGGAAGTCACTCTCCTGTCCCGGGGGACAATGGATTCAACGGCGCGGACAAGATGGGGAAAGCTCTCGCGCTAAAGCTGCTTAAACAACTTCCACAAACCAAACTCACAAACTCAATCGCCTTTGGCCTGCTCGGGCTTGATGTCTCACTGCCTCCACTCAATGTCAGGGTCACCGATCGCATCCGACTTCGTCCGTGGCTTGCCGCAAAATTGTTGCCGGTGCGCGACCATAGTTTTGTTCAGGGTTTTAAACTGGATGACTCGGTTTGGATTTCCACCCCATGTGACTTCAGCGGTGAACTGGGCCTCCGCATCAAGGATTCCTTTCGCTCCAAAGGCAAAACTATCACGATAACCAGTTTCAACGGTGATTACGTCGGCTATGTTGTTTGTTCACGCTACTATCACATGGATGGTTACGAGCCCAGGCTCATGTCATTTTTTGGACCCAATGTTCCTGACTACTTGGAGGAGCTGATTCAAACTATCGGCATTGATCTGGCCACGAAGTAGGAGCATGAACAAGTCACCTAATAAAAAGAAACGTCATTGGTTGATTCGTTTGCTCAAAGTTTTCGCCGCCTTTCTCTTTTTGCTATTGGCGTTAATTTATCTGGTTTACGTCCTTCCGTTTTGGGGAATTCCATTTAACAAATCACGCCACGGCAGAGTGCCGCTCACTCCACCTTGGGCTTTGGAATGCTGGCTCTGGGAAGATGATGTGAACACAGCGGAATACGTCAATGAGCTACTGGAAGGTTACGCCAGACATGACTTCCCCGTCCGCACCATCCTGATCGATAGTCCTTGGAGTCATCGCTACAATGATTTCAAAGTGGATGAAGATCGGTATCCTGACCCGGCGAAGTTTTTCCACATTTTACAGGCAAAGGGTTACCGCGTCGTTCTCTGGATGACTTGCATGGTGGACAGCTATAGCAAAGACACGAAAGTTAAGGACTCCAAGGAGTTTTACGACCGCGCCCGGACTAATGGTTACCTTGCAGGGGGCGAGCCAATAAAATGGTGGAAAGGCGAAGGTGGTTTCATTGACTACTCAAATCCAGAAGGAATGAAATGGTGGCGAAGCTTACAGCAACAGGTGCTTGATTGGGGTGTTGATGGCTGGAAACTGGATGGTTGCGACACTTTTTTTTCAAGCAAAGTTGGAAAGTTGTCGGTTCCTTTCAACCGCGTCCAATCTGGCTGGATGACAACTCGTCAGTACATGGATCATTACGCGCGTGATGAATATCAACATGGCCTCACGCAAAATCCAGAGTTTGCCACGCTGATTCGCGCAATGGATCGTCCGTGGAGCCATCCCGAGGGCTTTGCGCCTCTCGATGCAGCTCCGGTTACCTGGGTGGGTGACAACCAGCACACCTGGAAGGAGCAAGATCGTGGAATTGAAGGCGCAATCCGGGACATTTTAAGCAGCGCACGACTTGGCTATTGCGTCATCGGCAGCGATGTAGCCGGGTATAACGGCCGCAGCAATCCTGATGACATCGGCCCGGCCACTGCGGCGATATTGTCTTCCTGGAAGTCGAAAACCAATACTCAATCTACCGGCCAAATGGAGTTTGGAACGGCCTCAGGCAAAAATGAAATTGCGCCGAACATCTACATTCGGTGGGCACAGTTCTCAACGTTCTGCGGTCTGTTTTTAAACGGCGGCCACGGCGAGCGGCGGTTGTGGAAACGCTCGCAACCCGAGCTTGAGATTGTCCGCAAGTTCTCGTGGTTGCACACCGAGCTGGTGCCTTACATGTATTCACACGTCGTCACCTGCCACAACGGCGGCGCAACTTTGATGCGACCATCGTCGAGTGGAAAATTCCATTACCTTTTTGGTAATGACTTTCTGATCGCGCCCATTCACGAGGACAAACTCTCGCGCACCGTCTCGCTGCCGCCCGGCCAATGGCGTTATCTATTCAAGGACAACGAGCTTCTCCAGGGTTCGCAGCAACTCACGCGAGATTTTCCATTGGACGAGTTCCCTGTCTTTGTTCGCGATGGCGCAATCGTTCCGCTGAAAGTAAACCGATCCTACACCGGCTTTGGGGATACTAACTCTGCCGAATTCACTACCTGGCTGATCTACCCGAATGAGAAAAGCGAGTTCACTCTTTGGCATCCAGAAAGCCATCCCAAGCCTGAAGGAACTACCGTTTCTGTTGAGTCCGACAATTCCCTGAAAATTCTTTTTTCAGGAAAACGACAACCACACATCCTCCGAATTTTCGCCAGGAACAAACCTTCCGCCATCACTCTGGATGGGCAAAAGCTTTTTGAGGATGATGCTTGGAGGTTCGAGGCGGCGGACCACCGAATTATTATCAAGACGCTTGATTACAAAGAGGGATCCTACGTTATTTCGTGGTGATTGCGGAATATCGGATCAATCCTTCGACTAAACTTGCGTGAAAAACATCCCTCAATTATTTTCATTCCAATGCCGAACCCTGATTCACCACACTCCGCCATGAATCGACGTTGGTTTTTACGTTCCGGCGGTTTGCTCGCAGCTACTTTCGCTACCCTGCCCGCTTTAAAATTATTTTCTGAGGACAAGGTTACATTGCCATTCACCAACGGAGAGCGGTCATTGGTAAAGTATCCGCAGAAGCGCCCGCTCATTCGGCTTACTTCGCGACCGCCGCAACTGGAAACGCCCTTCTCTGTTTTTAATGAGGGAGTGGTCACACCCAATGACGCATTTTTTGTGCGCTATCATCTTTCAGATATTCCGCTTTCCATTGATCCCGAAACTTTTCGCTTGGAAATCAAAGGCTTGGTGGAATCGCCGCTGACCCTTTCGTTGAAGGACTTGAAAAGCAGATTTGAATCGGTCGAACTCATCGCGGTTTGCCAATGTTCTGGCAACGGGCGCGGGCTTTCTCAACCACGAGTCGCTGGCGGGCAACTGGGCAACGGTGCTATGGGTAACGCAAAATGGAAAGGTGTCCGCCTAAAAGATTTGCTCGATAAAACCGGGATCAAATCGAACGCAAAACAAGTCACGTTCAATGGACTCGATAAACCAATTGTAGAAAAAATCCCCGACTACGTGAAGGCACTCGACATCGATCACGCCCGCGGCGGCGAAGTGATGCTCGCTTACGAAATGAATGGCGAACCGCTCCCGATGCTCAACGGCTATCCGCTGCGCCTGGTCGTTCCAGGATATTTTGGGACGTATTGGGTCAAGCACCTCAACGAAATTATCGTCGTTGAAGAGCCGCTCGGCAGTTTCTGGATGAACCCCGCCTACCGCATTCCAGATAATGATTGCGGCTTTGTCGAGCCGGGCTCTACTCCAGGCAAGACTAAACCGATCACTCGCCTGAATGTCCGCTCCTTCATCACCAACTATCAGGATGGCGACACGATCAAAGCGGATGGAAAAATTTCGTTGAATGGAATAGCTTTCGATGCGGGCTTCGGAATCAAAGAGGTTTTGTATTCGTTGAATAATGGTAGAACATGGGAACCCGCTGCGCTCAGGCATGACCTTGGAAAATATTCTTTTCGCGAATGGGAAACGAAGGTTTTCGCTTTGCGTCGAGGAAAGCATGAACTGAAAGTACGCGCGATCAATCGCATCGGGCAAACTCAGCCGCTGGAAGCTTTATGGAATTCTGCCGGCTACATGCGCAATGTTGTTGAAACCGTTCGCGTCGAGGCCATCTGAATTGTTAAATGAAAACAACTTTTGCACTGCTGGTTTTTCTCGTTTTTGTTGCACTTATTTCTCAATCTGCGCCTGTCACCATTCAACTTCCGATGGAGAGAGCCGTTTACAAATCTGCGCCCGGTGCCGACTACGCCAACGCGCAATGCCTGACTTGCCATTCAGCAGAATACGTTTCAACCCAACCTCTGATGCCGCGCGCATTTTGGAAAGGCTCTGTCGAGAAAATGATCAGTAAATACGGGGCGCCGATTCCGGCGGAGCAAATCGAACCACTGACAGATTACCTCGCGGAAAATTACGGAGCTGGGGTCACGAACTCGACAGCGAGTCCCGCTGCACCGCCAAACATCGCGACTCCGGTAATCATGAATGCAAAACAGTTATTGGCAAAGAGCGGCTGTTTAAATTGTCACGGTGTTGAGCAGCAGATAATTGGTCCGGCTTTCAAGGCTGTGGCCGAAAAATACAAAGGAAATGCCGAAGGTTTTATTAAAATTTCCCATCAGATTTCCCATGGCGGTTCTGGTTTGTGGGGATTGATTCCAATGCCACCATTTGCACAACTTTCGCCGGATGAGGTGAAGCTGCTCACCGCTTGGATTCTGGAACAAAAATAGCGTTGATAAAAAAAGAGCCGCTGAAGAATTCAGCGGCTGTGGATACTTTAGTTAAATTTATTTGCGACCAGCTCCAGCAGGTTCGTTGAGAACTGTCCCGTCTTCGGCAATACGAACCTCATGTTGTTCTCCACCGCCTTGATGTTTGAAGCCAACCTCATAGACCGTTTTTCCATTCACTGTCATTTTATCGACGTCGTTAATCTCACCGGTGCCGACCTGTTCACGAATAGCACGGCGAACGGGGGTTGGTAATTCACTGACGTTCAGAGTTCCTGGCAGACGAATCTCTGATGCCGCAATTCGCTGGATTATTGAGCCATCTTCAGCAACACGTATCTCGTTATGTTTGCCGCCGGATTTAAAAGCAATTTCATAAACCGATCGACCATCCAGCGTGCCGCGTTCCGTGTCTAGAATAGGATTGGAACCCGCTGCATCACGAACAGTGTGTTTCACGGCCTCGGGAATATTTTCAAAAGGAACCTTTGAAGCAGCAGACAAGGGCCGATCAAATCCGGCTACGTCACTGCGATCTGATTTTAAATCGCGAGAATCGCGGCCCCGAACACTTACCCGATCCGAAGCTGCGGAATACCGCTCATCCTGTTGGGCAATCGTCCCGTCTTGATTGATGGAAAGCTCGCTGGTTTTTCCGCTCTTACTATATTCTATGTCATAAACCGATTTTCCGTTGACCGTCGCAACATTAATATCGCCCAGCTTCGCATTGCTACCGGTTTCGGTGCGAAATGTCGCTTGAACCGGTTTCGGGAGATCGGTAAGCTTAAGTTCTCTTCTGTGGGATAACCGTTCTGTCTTTAATGCCGTGTCCTTAATTTTAGTTCCATCTTCGGAAACATAGACATATTTATCCGGCCCTTTCTCGCTAAGTTGAACTTCGTAAACCCTCCTGTCGTTGAACGTAAACTCGTAGATGCGTTTAATCTGTTCTTTCTCGTTCTTGACCGCCTTTTTCACTGCTGGAGGCAAGTCTTTGTAGGCTACACGTTGGTCTCCCACCGCAGCAAAGGATCTCGAAGGGTTTTGTGCCCATATTGCGCAACATGCCAGAACCCAAATAAGCGTTTTTTTCATAAGTATTTCTCCATTAAATGTTTATTTACACAGTAAACCTCAATCCCTGCGGGCGTTTTACAACCTGAAATACCCATCAGCCCGAAGCCTGATAAAAAGTTTATCGTTAGAAATTCTCTATTCGTTTGCTAAACGAATTTTCTTCGATATGATGCGAGTCGCATACGAAAATTATGAAGGTAAAAAGCAGAATCAGCAAAATCGAGCCGTTGGTCAAGGGTCAGCTTTGGAAAATGAACGATGTTCACATCGAAATCATGGAAGTAGGAAAAACACTCACCCATTACCGTCTCTATCAGAACCAAAAGCGCGTTCCCATCAGCTTGGGTGGAATTGGTACCGTGCAAGAATACCTGAAAAAGAACAAAGCTATCTTGGTGAAGAAGGAAGCGGTTTTAGTGAAGAAGGCTTAAACCCTTTCAGCACTTCTAATAATTATCTAAAATTACGCGAAGTGGCGGCGCTTTGATGAAGCTGATTTCCCTTAGGTAGATAGGTTCCAAGTTTTCTCCTGACAGGAAATTGGTTTTGCCGCAAGCAACTTGGCCCAACGCTTTGGCATCCGGCATCAAGTCAGTCGCGCCAGAAAAATTCCGGCTGGCCTCTGGTCCAAACACCCATTCCCGCTCCGCGATTTTCGACTGCACCTCGGTTGCATTCGCGAGATACAACGGCTTGGCTTCATCAAATCCATTTTCGTTGAACCAGTATCTTCCCAAATAAAATTCGTTCCGTTGCGCGTCCACGATGAAATTGGCGTGCCCGCGAATCCCCATTGCAAAAACCTGCGACGCCAGACATTCAACGCTCTTGATGCCGAGCAATTTGACTTCGCGCCCTAATTGCCAGCCTTGCGCCAACGCAATAGCTGATCGAATCCCGGTGTAGGAACCCGGACCAAGCCCGACCGCCACACAATCAATTTGCTCCCGTTCTATTTGTGCTTGTCGCAACGCATCCTCGATCAATCCGATTCCGTGCACGTCGCGCCCACCCACTTCAACAGCGAAACCCATTACTAGTGAGATTGTTTCTGATCGCTTTTCCACAATCGCCACACTTCGTTGCTCTGAAGAAAATTCAACGGCCAAAATCTTCATAAATCACGCGCCGACCCGTTTCGTTTAGCACCTCAATTTTAGCCGATCTGCAAATCACTCCTTTAGCATACGTTAAGCTTTTCAAGTTGCAGGTTCCCCAACGCTCAATCCATTCGATCACCGCAATTCCTGGCGGACTATAAAAATAATTTTCCAACCCGGCACCGATAATTTGATCCCGCGTTTCCAATCGATACAGATCAAGGTGAAACAGCGGCAACCGTCCCCCAGAATATTCGTTGAGCAGTGCGAACGACGGCGAATGCACTCGCTCAGTAACACCTAATCCACGCGCGATCCCTTTGACCAATTGCGTTTTACCCGCCCCCAAATCGCCCGACAAGCCAATCACCCATCCGCGCGCAGCGGCCAGCCCCCATTCCGCGCCAAGCGCCTCCGTCTCAGCCGGACTATGCGAAATGAACATAGCCATGAGCATTCAAAGGACGAACCCCGTGTTCGTTGCGAATTTGCAAACCGGGTTTATTTAAAATTTTTCCAATGCAACTCAACCGCAGTTTTGGAAATCGCTTTTTCCATGCATCAATAAGCGGAACGGCGTCCCGGCTCGCGATCGTAAATAATAATTCAAAATCTTCCCCATCGGTCAACGCGGCGAGCAGAGGAGGTTTGGCGGAGGATTCCGCGCGCGCTTGCAAACGGGCCGCGCGGCTGATCGGGATTGCCGACGCCATGAGTTCCGCGCCCACCTTGCCAGCTTGCAAAAGATGGCGCAAATCGCCCGCAAGCCCATCGCTGACATCAATCATGGAGTGAATGGAAAAATTTTCCGCCAGCCAGCGCGCTTCATCAAGTCGCGGCTCAAACTCGAGATGTTTTTCGGACAACGAACCGCCCAACTCTCCCGAAACAAAAATGGCGTCACCGACTTTCGCGCCGGAGCGAAGGACGCATTTGTCTTTTGCCACCGTTCCAATCAGAGAAATTGAAATTAAAATCCGCTTTGGATTCGTGGTTGTTTCCCCTCCCGCAACGGCCACATTATGTTCCGACGCGAGTTGGTTGAGTCCCGCGTAAATTTTATCGACGAATGCGACATCGAAATTCTTTGGCAGAGCCAACGTGATAAGCGCAGCCGTCGGAGTTCCACCCATTGCGGCAACATCGCTAAGACAACGAGCCAAAGCTTTGCGGCCAATTTTTTCAGGCGGAGTCGTCTGCTGAAAATGAATTCCCTCGACAACCGCATCCGTTTTAAACAACAAATATTTGTCGCCAAGGCCAAGTTCGAGAACCGCACAGTCGTCCCCTGCCCCAACCACGACGGATTTGTTTCCGGGCAATGAGCGCGTCAGTTTTGCAATAAGATCAATTTCGTTCACAGCAAATCAGATTCGCACGAATTCTTTTTCGAGCATGAGGAAGATAAAGTTCGCTGCGTTGAAAAGCGCATGCGCAAGAATCGGCGTTAACAAATTACCTGTTTCTTCATATAGCATCGTCAGGATGACCGCGAAAAAAAGGAGTGCCAGGAAAGCAGCCGCATTCGCGTGCGTGAGTGCAAACAGACCGGCCGTCCCCCACAGCGCGATTCTCGGATAGCCCGCTCGTTTGATCGTGGAATACATAATCCCGCGAAAAAGAATTTCCTCAACGATGGGCGCACCTATTAAAGCTACGAGCGCGAGGTAAACGTGTGAAACGCTCGACACGCCACCACTTTGCATTTCCTGAACGACTTCCTGGGCCTGAGGATTAAGATGATGAAGATTCATGGCTTTTATCAACCAGACGGATAACTGTTGCAGGGACCAGGCAACGGGCAGAACTAAAATGACCGCGACAATCGCGAGGCCGAGGCTCCGACCCCGTCGCGGCGCGTCAAAACCGAACGCCTCGCGCCAGGAAAGATTTTCCTCCTTAAGAAACGATCTGACCCACAGCAGCGACGCGCCGTGAAGTGCCAGTGTCGTGACCACCATGCTGAAAAGCTTTGTTTCTCCTTTTGAAAAGTCAGGGTTCAACTTGGTCATGGCTTCGACAAGGACAACGCCCACGCACATGGTTCCCAATACCGCCAGCATCAAGCGGATGGCGGCTTCAGTTTTCCATGTTTTCTCCGGCAACATGGCGAGAACGTAAAGTTCCATGTCTAAACTTCAAAGTTTAAAGTTCATGTGCTCCCCACCCTGTTCGCAGAAACAACAAGACTGCCCAAATACCTTTTGCCGACAGAATGTTGACAGCACTTTCCCTTGCCCGAAAGTTCTCAGCGGTTATCCTGCCGCAGTGTCCGTTATCGGGAACATTTTCATCGCGCTCGCGAGTTTCGTGATGGCGAGCGGTTGCTCAAAACAAAACCAAAATACCAAAACTGCTGTGTCCACCAATTCTCCAACACATTCAAACACGAACCGACTCGCTCGCGAGAAATCGCCTTACCTTTTGCAGCATCAACACAATCCAGTCGATTGGTTTGCGTGGGGCGAAGAGGCCTTTGCCAAAGCGCGCGCGGAGAACAAACCGATTTTCCTTAGCATCGGTTACTCGACTTGCCATTGGTGCCATGTGATGGAACGGGAATCTTTTGAAAACGAAACCGTCGCAAAATTTCTCAACGAACATTTCGTGAGCATCAAGGTGGATCGCGAAGAACGTCCTGACGTAGATAAAATTTACATGACCGCCGCGCAGACGATGACGGGTCAAGGTGGCTGGCCGCTGAATTGTTTTCTCACGCCGGATTTAAAACCATTTTTCGCTGGAACTTATTTTCCGCCCGAAGCCAAATACGGTCGCCCTAGTTTTTTGCAATTGCTCCAACAAATTTCTCAAGTCTGGCAAACGCGTCGCGAAGATGTAACGGCGTCGGCAGAAGACATGCACCAAAAATTGGATTCGTTTACTTCGCAGCAGACGAACAGCAACGTCATTTTATCTCCCGCGATTCTTTACAACGGGGCGGCGCAGTTCAAATCCGAATACGATCCGTCGAATGGCGGCTTTGGTGGCACGCCGAAATTTCCCCGACCAAGCCAACCCGCGTTCGTGTTGCGCACCGGCGTTCGTCTGCACGACAACGAAGCGGTGAAAATGGTTTTGCACACCTGCGATCGAATGGCTGCTGGCGGAATGCATGACCAACTCGGCGGTGGATTTGCGCGCTATTCGGTCGATGCCGAATGGCTCGTCCCGCATTTCGAAAAAATGCTCTACGACAATGCGCAACTCGTGAAT
>JBKJOA010000292.1:0-3763 GCA_046593365.1 Limisphaerales bacterium | reverse complement strand
CACAAAACAAAATTGCCGGTGAGTTCAACCAAGTCCGGCATCGGACATCTACTGGGCGCGGCAGGAGCAGTCGAAGCGGTGATTTGTCTCATGGCTTTGCGCGAACAATGGCTTCCGCCATGCATCCTCCAAACGCCCGACCCAGCGTGTGAATTCCCAATCGTGAGGGAACCGACTTCAGCAAAGCTTGAATACGTTTTGACCAATTCGTTTGGATTCGGCGGAGCCAACGCATCCCTTATTTTGAGGAGGGCTTCTTGAAAAATATTTTTGTGCATGGAATCGGCGCGGTTTCTCCCGCAGGGTGGGGTGTAGAGCTTTTGAGCCAGGCTCTGCGCGAGAATAGATCAATTCCAGCGAAGCCACTGGCCCGGCCTGGTTGGGAAAAACCGCTTTACGTACGACAGGTTCCGTCGCCGCCCACTCGTCCGGCTTTCCTGGCGCATGCTCGTTTGCGTCGAACCAGCCCCATCACACAATTTGGCGTTGCTGCCGGGATGGAAGCGTTGGGTGAAAGCGCAAGCCTGTTTGCCAATGGGCCATTGCGCCTCGGTATCGTTCAATGCGCCATGTCCGGTTGCATCAATTATTCCCGGCGTTTTTATGACGAGACGTTGCGCGATCCCGCAACCGCCAGCCCGCTGGTTTTTCCAGAAACCGTTTTCAACGCGCCTGCCAGTCACATCGCCGCGTTGTTAGGAACGACCGCCATCAATTACACGCTCATCGGGGATCCGGGAACATTCCTGCAGGGCCTCGCGCTCGCGTCAAATTGGCTGTTGAACGATCATGTGGACGGTTGCCTCGTCATTGGTGCGGAAGAAATTGATTGGCTGACGGCGGACGCTTTTCGCCGGTTTCAACGTAATATGATTTTGAGCGATGGCGCGGGTGCGGTTTTTTTGCGAACCGAGCCAGCCGGCACGAATTCCATTCAGCTCTTGAAAATAACGGATTCGCATCCATTTCTCCAAAAACAAAACCGACGCTGCGCTGCTCAGAAGATGCGCCTTCAATTAAGCGGAAGTTGTCAAAACGCTTTGCTCTGCGACAGCACCCAATCAATGCCGCGCCTCGACTCCGCTGAGCTGGACGCGTGGAAAAATTGGACGGGCGCGCGTTTGTCGCCCAAAGCGGTTTTGGGAGAAGGTTTGATGGCGGGCGCGGCGTGCCAGTGCGTCGCCGCCATCAACGCACTCCAGCAAAAACAATTTTCCTCAGCTACCGTCAGTCTGCTCGGTTGTAATCAGCAAGCGATCGGCGCACTATTTTCTGCGTGATCCGTAACGAAATTTCACATTGATGAGCTTGCGAATTATTTTAGTGACCGGAGCGAACGGCGGCCTTGGTCAGGCGATTGCCCGCTCTTTTCTCCAGGAACATTCTGAAAATTTTGTCTGGCTGGGCGTGCGCGCGCGGCGCGAACAAGCGCAAAAAATCGAGCTGGAATTTCCTTCGCGTGCGCGTTGCACCGACTTGGATGTAACCCAGCCGGAGTCGTGGAAAACTGCGATCGCGCAAATCCAAGACGAACATCGACGGATCGATGTGCTGGTGAACAACGCGGGAAAACATTCCGATGGGCTGCTCGCGACCATGCCATCCAGTGCCTGGCAGGAAATAATCTCCGCGAATCTCGACGCCATTTTTCACGGATGCCAGGCGGTGTTGCCTACCATGATTTCTCAACGAAGCGGTCGTATCGTCAACGTTTCTTCGTTGAGCGCGCTGTTGGCACCGGCTGGCCAGGCGAATTACGCGGCGGCAAAAGCGGGAGTGGTCGCGCTGACGCAATCTCTGGCCAAAGAAGTGGCGCGCATTGGGATCACCGTCAATGTCGTTTGCCCGGGTTACGTTGAAACCGAAGCGCTGGCGGCCATGAGTGCCGACGAAAAGAAAGCAGTGACCTCAAAAATACCGATGCGCCGGTTGGGGCGGCCTGAGGAAATTGCTGCAGCCATACGCTTTCTGGCTTGTTCGGAAGCAAGTTACATTACAGGCTCCATCCTTAAGATTGATGGCGGAATCTTGTGAAGCAGAGAGTTTCTGGAATAATTAATACAAATTTGTAAAACTGATTGATAAGGCCGATATGGAAGATGCAAACGAACTAAAGGGAAAAATCAAAAGCCTGATGGTCGAAAACTTGATGTTGCAGGTCACCGCCGCTGAGATTGGCGATGACCAACTCCTGTTCGGCCCCGGAAGTTTGGGACTTGATTCGGTGGACGCGTTACAACTCGTTGTGGCTCTTGACAAAAACTTTGGTTTGAAAATACCCGATCCCGCCGCCGCCAAGGAAATCCTGCAAAGCGTTAACAGTATCGCAGGAGCTGTCCAAAAAGTTCAGCGGACTTGATTTGTCAAAAAAAACACTCCGACGAATCGAAGTGTTCGATAAATTTACAGGCAGTTACTTCGCCTTCAATTACACCGCCATTTCCTCCACGACTTTGATCACACGGCTTTGCGCGGTGCGTTTGCGTTTGGTTTCGTCTAATTCTTTTTTGCGCAGGCGAAGATTCTTCGGCGTCGCTTCCACGTATTCGTCGGAACTGATGTATTCCAACGCACGTTCGAGTGACAACTTCATCGGTGAATCAAGTTGAATGCCTTTGCCGTCGCCTTGCGAACGCATGTTGGTCAGGCGTTTCGCTTTGCAGGGATTCACGGGAATATCATTTTCGCGGGCGCACTCGCCGACGATCATTCCGACATAAACATGGTCGCCCGGTTCGATCATCAACTTGCCGCGTTCCTGCACCATGTTCAGCGCGTAAGCCATCGCTTCGCCGGTTTCCATGCTAACGAGCGAACCATTTTTGCGCGCCGCAATATCACCGCGATCCGCGCCGTATTCATGAAATAAATGACTCATCACACCCATGCCGCGGGTTTGGTTAACCAAATCAGTTTCAAAACCAATCAAGCCTCGTGTCGGAATAAAAGCCTCGATGCTCACGGTATCACCGATGTGATTCATGTTGGTGATTTCCGCACGGCGATTGGAAAGATTTTGCATCACATCGCCCATGAATTCTTTGGGAATATCAATGAACAATTTTTCAATCGGCTCCAATAAATTTCCGTCCTTGTCCCGGCGATACAGCACTTCGGGACGCGAGACCAAAACCTCGTGGCCTTCGCGGCGCATTTGTTCAACGAGAATCGCAATTTGCATCTCGCCACGGCCCGCGACGTCGAAAATTTTCGGGTCGTTGGTTTGTTTAATCCGCAGAGCAACGTTCGTGCGGATTTCTCGCGTGAGCCGTTCCCAGATGTGACGCGCGGTGACGAGTTTTCCGTCCTGACCGGCGAGCGGTCCGTCATTGACCGCGAACTGCATTTGGATTGTGGGCGGATCAATTGGAACGAATGGAATCGGTTCCGCCAAATCTGAATTGGTGATCGTTTCGCCGATAAACACATCTTCAAAACCAGTCACGCCGCAAATATCTCCAGCGTGTGCTTCCGTGATTTCGATTCGTTTCATTCCCTCGAAATGAAACAGCATCGTGCATTTGCCTTTGGTTTTCCGTCCGTCGCCATGAATGCAAACCAGCGGATCGCCTACTTTGATTTTGCCACAAAGAATTTTCCCGAAAGCAATTCGACCGAGGTAATCCGAGTAATCAAGGTTCGCGACGAGAATTTTCAAATCGGTGCCAGCCTGCGCGCGTGGGGCAGGAATATTTTTAATAATCGAATCAAAAAGCGGCTCCATCGTGGTGGTGACTTCTTTGATATCGAGCTTGGCGTAGCC
>JBKJOA010000425.1:0-5184 GCA_046593365.1 Limisphaerales bacterium | reverse complement strand
CAAATCCATCGATCCGGAAAGGCCCGCCATCGAGAACCCTGTCGCGTGGACCTACCACACTGAAAAAAACGGGCGCTCATTCTACACTTCGCTGGGGCATCCCGAAGATTTTCAAGTGGAGTCGTTTCAACGCTTGGTCATAAACGCCATTCACTGGACTCTGCACAAACCGGTTCCAAAAAAATGGCCGGGAAAACTCGACATCAACGCGCCTTACGAAAAGCAGAAATAATTTCAGCGCAAGTGTGCGCACTTGAAACATATCAATTCCGCCATCCCGAGCCGCGCCCCACTTCATTCCACAATGAAAAGAATTACCATCGCGGTGATTGGTGGAACCGTCTTGCTCTTTGGCATCGTACTTATTGTCCTGCCTGGTCCCGCTTTTATCGTGATCCCCGCTGGGTTGGCGATTCTCGCCACCGAATTCGCATGGGCGGGACGCTGGCTCGAAAAGATAAAATGTTTTTTCCGAACCCAGCGGGATAAAGTGAAAAAGAGAAAGTTATAAAGAAATTGCCAATGGTTCCGATCACGCTGGCTTTGAACATAAACAAATGAACAAGCAATTCCTCATTCAAGTGGGTGGTGAAGTGAAGATCGCGTTGGAAATTGTCAAAGTCTGGACCGCAACCCCCCTTTAAGTTGGGCTTCATGTGAACGGATTCAGCAAATCGAGTAAATACCTCGCATCCTTTTTTGGCTTCTCGATCGTTCTCCTGATTCCAAATTTACTTTGCTTCTCCGGTCGTTCCCTGTGACCGTCTTGGTGAATCACTATTGCTATGTTGTATTGGCTAAAGAGAATTCTGACCCTGTCTCGACCGCGTAAAAAACGCTCCCGAAGAGAATCTGAAACCACCACCTTTCGTAAACCGCTGGCAAAATTGCCGCCGTCTCGAGATGAAAAAATACCTCCACCCGAACCTGAAAAGTAACGACAAGATAAATTAAGGAGAAACCTGCGTGGTGAAGTCACCGCAATTTCCAAATTCTTAAAAAATTTGGTCAGGGAATTTTTTTAGCGTCAGATTTAAAATAAAAGCTCGCGATGTTTTTCGCAAGAATGGTCGCCACGTTGTCCTCACCTGAATTGCAGAGTAGAATCACGCAAAGTTTGTCATCCGGAAAACGCTGCAGGCTGGCGGAAAAACCGGAAGTGGAACCGCTGTGCCCGATGTTTCGATGCGACTGAAACCGGGTCACATGCCAGCCTGCAGCGTTGTCCTCACCTGAATTGCAGAGAAGAATCACGCAAAGTTTGTCATCTGGAAAACGCTGCAGGCTGGCGGAAAAACCGGAAGTGGAACCGCTGTGCCCTATGTTTCGATGCGACTGAAACGGGGTCACATGCCAGCCAAAGCCATAGCCGGTCGGCTTGTCGTCTTTCAGTTTTGCCGAGGTCCACATTTGCGATTTGCTCGATTCACTGAGCAACTTTTCTGAATCCAGCGCGGCGTTCCATTTCGCCAGATCTCCCACCGTGGAGACAATTGCGCCGGCGGAAAAGACATCCGTTAAATCATAATCACGATTGACCAGTGTTCCCTTTTTCATCTCATAACCATCGGCGCGATTTTGAATAATAAGGCTCGGTTCGCGGTTGGTGGTAAGAGACATCTGGAGCGGGCCAAAAATATTTTCGCCGAGGAACTCCCAATATTTTTTACCGCTGACATTTTCAATCACATAACCGAGCAGGCTGTAACCGGTGTTGCAATATTTCCACTTCTCACCGGGCGCAAACTCCATCGGCACACTCGCAAGAGTTTTGATGAACTGTTGCTGCGTTAAATGTTTGGTCAGCTCAAATCCATCCAGCCCGGTATAACTTTTAATTCCCGACGTGTGGGCCAAAAGGTGGCGGATGGTGATGTTCGTCCAGCTCTGTGGAATATCTTGAAAATAGTTCGAAATCTTGTCGTCCACCGAAAGCTTGCCTTGCTGTTGCAGCAATAAAATTCCTGCCGCCGTGATTTGCTTGGTGACGGAACCAATCTCAAAAACAGTTTCATTTTTGACCGGCGATTTGAGCTCCACGTTCGCCCAGCCGTACGCCGCCGTTTTGATGGTTTTGCCGTCGCGAATAATCGCCAGGGCAAGCCCCGGCACACGGCGGTTTTCCATTTCCTCGTGGATAAATTGATCCACTTTGTCGGCAGCAAGAATTCCCTGGATTGCGATTGAACTGAAAATTAAAACGGCTACAAAGAGGAACTTCATTTGCGTAACAAGAGGAAAACTAAGTTGCGGTGTGCGCCCAACATTCCAAGGAAGTGTTGAGGTAATTTTCAATTTGATCAGTGACGGTGGATTCGTTGAATTTGCTCAAAACTTCGGCTTGCGCCGCTTCCGCCATTTGACAGCGGAGCGCGGGTTGCCGTTGTAGATCTTGCATTCGGGCGGCAAGTTCAGCGGCATTTCCAGGCGTGTATGTGAGGGCGTTTTCACCGTGGCGAAGTAATTCGTTGGAACCTCCAGCACGCGAACCAATGACCGGCAAACCGCAGGCCATGGCTTCGAGTGGCGTGATGGGAAATGGCTCCGACCATTCTGGTGTGTAGAGAACCGCATCATGTTTGCGATACACGGAAGGCATGTCCTGGTTCAGGTTCGAGACGTTGAGAAATTCCACCGGGATTTGATGCCGCACCACGAAGGAGCGAAGTTCGGCAATGTACTGAGACTCGCCGCGCCCGTAGATACTCAGCGTGGCGTTGATTTTGATCGCGCGCGCCTGTCGCAACGCCTCCAATGCAGTCATCACTCCGCTGTTGTTATCGAGCTGGCTCACAATCAGAAATTTTATAATGGGCGCGGATGGAGGTTTGATTTCGCCAATATATTGTTGAGTTTGAATTCCCGGATAAATCACTTCCGCGTGAGCAACGGTGAATCCAACTTTCTCAGTGAGTTGCTTTAATGTCTGACTGCAAAAGTAAATGCGGTCAAAACGAAAGGATGGAATGGAGTTGGGCTGCACCGCCGCAACCGCCTTGGCATCACCGTAAAGCATTGCAAGCCGTTCATAACCTTTCCTCATTCGCGTTGGAGCCGATGCATCGAGTCGGCCCCGCTCACCGCTCATTTCGAGAGCGGTGCGCGTGGAGGAATCCAGGAACGGAAGCGACGGCGCATTCCAAAAACGCAACCAGGGATCTTCGCGCACACCTGCTGAAATCCAGTGATCCGCCACGCCATAAACGGTGGGCAATTTGGTATTCCGGAGCGTAAAAATCAGCGATTTTGAAAGTCCGTGCAAACTGAAGACGTGAATGACATCGGGCTGAAAACGTTCGACAACTTCCGCCACCACGCAATTGTTGTGAACCTCCAATCCTTTCATCTCGTTGAATTTGGTGAGATGTGGGTCGCCGTAAACCCCGTTGAGCCGAAGGCGGCGTTCAACGTCGCCGTCGCGTTGCTCGCTACGCATACCGTGGCTCGAAGTGAGCACGAGCGTCTGATGTCCCCGCAACCGAAGCGACTCGGTGATCGACTGGCATCGCTGGTCAAAAGTGCCAGCGTGATGGGGTGGATAAAGGTTGGTGATGGCGAGAATTTTCACAAGTGCGAGCGGAGATTAAGGAGCAATAATTTCCTTGGCGAGAAAGATTGCATCGCCCACCTCGATTCGTCCTGAACGAATCACCTGCGCCAGCACGCCTTGACGGTTTTCTCTCATCAACTCACGCAGCCCGGCGCAGAGTTCGTCCATTTTTGAACAGGGGGTGCGCGCTTCGTAGAATAATAGAATCGCCTCGCCGATTTGCACCTCCTGTCCGATGAGCGAGACGAGATTTGCGCCCGTTGTTTCAATATTAGACCGAACGGCACCCGGCGAAATTGTTTCCAGCCCGAGCGTTGTGGCGTGTTCAGATATTTGTTCGCGCTCGATCAAGCTCACCTGGCGCTTGCTCGGATCTCCACTCCGGCTCAGACGCCCGAAGTAACGCGGATTGCCCACGATCCCTTTTTGCTTTTCAACTGTGATGGCTGCAACCGTTTGAAATGGCTTGCCGCCTTCACGCGGATGCAAATGCAGCGACGCGACACGACCGAGCGGGGCAGGGGAGGACGTTTCGTTCATCGGGAAAAATTTAGACAAAGTTTAAAAAATTTACAGAATGAAAATGAGTAATGGGTCAGTTTCGGTGGGGCGAGCGTCCTCGCGGGCCGACTCTAAGATGCCATAAGAATCTGAGACGGCTCGTCAGTAGCCTCGCCCCACACAATTGACCCATTGCCGGATAATGTTAATGTTTTGCGACAAGGCTTCGATTCCGGCGTGTACTTTTTCGATGGCGCGTCTTCCCAAAATTTATGTTGGCAATCAAATTTGAGCCGCGCCTTTACGAAGCCAGCAGACGGCACTAGTTTTGCATCACAACGGGCTGGTCTTATGTTGATCAAATTAAAACTTCTGTTGCTGCCAATTCTTGGCGCAATGCTGTCTCCGTCTTTTTGTTGGAGCGAGGAGATTACGAATACGAATGTTTCAGCCTTGGTGACAATTCCCATCCGTTCAGAGCAGGTGCGGATCATGGTGCCCGTCACAGTAAATGGATCGAAGCCGCTCTCCTTTCTTCTGGATACGGGTTTTGGCGTGACGACCATTCATCCTGACCTCGTCGATTCGCTCGGACTTCGTCGCGCAGGTCGGATGACAATCCGTGGAATCGCGGGCGAGGAACAGGCTACGACCTATGGCGGTGCTGTGTTTGATTTTGGCGGCGTCAGTTACAAACCACGAACCATCGCGTCGCTTCCTTCAGATGGTCGGGCACCCGCGACTCGGCAAGCCGGATTTTTGGGCGTGGGCTTTTTCAAACGATTCGTTGTGGAAATCAATTCGGAGAAAAATCTCCTCAGGCTGCACGAGCCGCAAACGTTCCACTACTCAGGCCACGGAGAAATCCTCGCGCTGCAATTCGATCAAGACACGCCGATCATCGAAGCGATCATCACGACACCGCAGAAAGTCGAGGTGCGCGGACGATTTGAAATCGACACGGGTTGCGATGATTATCTCTGTCTTGCGCCCGATTTTGTTATGACCAACCAGCTCGTTGAGGCCAGCGCAACCGCCGCAACAAAAAATGGAGTGGGTGGCAGCGCACGAATTCAAATCGGAACTTTGCCGCGACTTCAGCTTGGCCGCTTTGCCATCGAAAAACCGTCTGT
>JBKJOA010000306.1:0-12700 GCA_046593365.1 Limisphaerales bacterium | reverse complement strand
GCGCCGCAAGTCGCCTTCGATGGCAGCGGAAACGCAATTGCTATTTGGGAGCGTGTGGCGGATACGAATTTCAATCAAACCAATCTCACGGCGATGGCGGCGCAAATGGAAATCGTTTGGTCAAAATGGAATTCTACGAACAACACGTGGTCCATTCCCGTCGCCCTGACCACGAACGGCGTTCTTGATCACGCGCCGTTGCTCTGCGGCCCGATGGCGGATGGAAGTGTTCTGGCAACGTGGACACGGAACGATTTCAATTTACTGATGGGAACGAACGGCGCGGGTAGCCAGGTATTGTCGTGCAGTTGGAATCCAACGAGTCAAATCTGGTCGGCACCGGAAACGTTGGTGGCGGATTTGCCGTATCGGCTCTCACAATCGCTCTCTGGCACAAGCAATCGCGCCGTGTTTGTGTGGACGCGTGACCTTGATGGCGTGCTAACCAACGCGAACGATCAGCAGGTGTTTCGTTGCGAATGGACGAATGGTGTGTGGGGATTAGCGCAGCAGTTCACGACGAATTCGATCGGCAACCGGAACGCGCGCGTATCCGTTGCGTCGTCGGGAAACGCTTATCTGGTGTGGCAACAATCCTCGAATCTGGTGATGAGCGCAAATTTTTCGACGAACACGAGCTTGGTTCGCACCGGTTCGGAGACGGCGGGATTTGCGGATTACGCGATGACTTTTGGCCCAGCGGGTAATCTGGTTTTGCTCTGGCAGGAAATGAGTCAGGACGGATCGGATGCGCATTACGCCGTGTATGACCCGGCGTCTGACACCTGGAGCAAGGACGATCAATTTTTCCATGATGCGGCATTGGAGCGGTCGTTCGCGCCGGTGTGGGACAATGTCGGCAGCCTGACCTTCGCCTACAACAAAGTGCAGATGACTATGACCAACAAAACCGTGACGCTGGAAGGCGGCGGTGAAGTGACGATTACAAATATTCCGCAGCCGGGCCGGGTGGATTTACTCGTGACCAAGCGGGCGCTGGTGCGAGACCTCGCGTTGCAGGCTGGCGACTTTGGCGCGAACGGCGGAAATTTTCTTCCGGGCGATGCCGTGACGCTTTCAGCCACGGTGCGGAACATCGGGAACGTTGCAGTGAGTAATATCGTTGCGGCGTTCTGGGATGGCAATCCAACCAACGGCGGAACGCTCATCACGAACGTAACGCTGTCTGGTTGGCTCGAAGGCGCGGCGACAAATGTGGCAACGGCTTTGTGGATCGTTCCTGAACCGGCCACAAACCATCTGCTTTTCGCAATCGTCAATCCGAGCGGACTGGCCAGTGAGTTCGATGAATCTAACAATCAACAATCGTTGAGCATCGGCGGAACTGATCTCGCGGCATCGTTGGTCAGCTACAGCGTGGAAACAAACGGCGCGGTGCGAATCATTGCCCAAGTGCAAAATCTCGGCGCACCATCGGCGACAAATTCGGTTCTCGCGATTCGGCGCGAAGGCCAGACGAATGCGCCGCTGGCAACTGTTTCAGTGCCGTTATTGGAACCGGGGCGCTTGGCCCAAGTCGCGCTTGATTTGCCGTCCGGCACTCAACCAGAAGGTGAAGCGATTTATAGACTGTTGGCCGACGAGTTGAAGGTTGTAGCGGACGTCGATACGAACAACAACACCACGGCCTTTGCGGTAAATCTTTTTCTGGATTCCGATGGCGATGGAATACCTGACGGCTGGGAAATCGCGAATGGATTCAATCCGCAAAATGCTGCGGATGCTTTGCTGGACAACGATGGGGACGGCTTATCAAATGTTGCTGAGTATCGCGCCGGGACGAATCCGAACGACGCCAATTCGTATTTGAGAATCGTAGAGATCGCGTTGGGCGGAACCGGAACCAACGGATGGTTTCAAGTTACGTGGGGTTCACAAAGCAATCGGCTTTATTCAATTGAACGTTCGGCAGACTTGAATACATTTGCGCCCGTGTCGCAGCACATTCTCGCGACACCTCCGGAAAATAGTTTTACCGACACAACGGCGACAAATTACCCGACCTATTTCTACCGTATCAAAGTGGAATGATTAAAAATTATTTCACCAAAATAATTGCCGAAACTTTCAGTTCTGGAATCGTCGTTTCAATCCAGCTTTCGTCTTTTCCACGTTGCGACGTGAATTGAAGTTGCTGAGATGCGCCGGCATCCGCGTTCAACATTTCGACCGAGTGAACTTTCGTAAAGGGAACCCGAACTTTTATCCTCACGTTGGAAGCTGGCGTGACCTTGTCCTCGAAAGAAGAAAGGCGCTGAATATTCAGGTTTAAAAGATGAACGATGGTTTTGTTTTTTTGATCGCAAACTGTGGCGCGAACGGTGGGCGGACCGTCCACCACGATTGAAGGATGGGCTAGAGCAGTTCGGACTTCGGAAAACCAATTTCCTTTTTCGTCAGAAATGATCCGGCCTTCATTTTTTTGAAACTTTTCAACGGATTCTTTTTCGCGCTGGTTCAAATCGGAAAGCGATTCCAGAAGGAGAATCGGAGCGGTTTCAGAATGGAGTGCGGCTGTGTGCGCAGCACCAGCCGCAGCGCGTGTGCCCCTCTGCGGCTGAGTCTTCGACCACAACCGCGCACCGAGTCGTTCCACAAAATCATCTTCGCAAACAACTTGAAACTGGAGGTTGGAACGAGTCAGCGCAGCAGCGGCATTCAACGCCCAGCAATCCGGCGTGTTCAACCATTTTCGAAACGGAAGAAACAGAAGCACGTCCGCTCGCGGTCGAACGTCATTCAAGAGCGTCTGGTTTTTCCGCAGAAAATCGGCTTGCGGACGAATGTCGGAACCCATTCGCGCGCGCTGCGCCTCCGGCCACGTCGGCCAGGAAAGATACGAGGCGCGATGCGCGGCGGCTTCGGCCATCGCGAGCCGGACCAGATTTGGCGGCGTGTGATAATCGCCCTCGGCAATGGCGACCGCCACGAGCGGTTTGTTCCGGGAAATAGCCTGGAGCAGTTCGTAAACATGGCCGTATTCTACCGCGTTGCCGTTTGGCAAAATGCGCGGCTGGCTGGTCATATCTTCCACCACGACCAAATCTTCCGTCTTGCTCATCTCGTAAATGTTGTAGGCGTAATCGCGGCTCTGGGAAAAAAATACGCCCGGGGAGTTCAAGCTGTTGTTGCAGGTGATCAGCGCGTTGCGGTTAATCGTGCGAGCATAGCGGCGGATTTCGCCGAGGAAATCGCGCGCCGTCGTACAACGGAATTGCATAAAATCTTTCGGCTGGTTGACGGCCAGTTGCCGAAGAAAGGTCAGTAAGTTGGTTTTTGGCAAATGGATTTTCTTTCCTTCGTCTGTGAGAAATTTGGCGAACTTCTTCATGCAATGTTCGCAATAGCATCCCTGCGGATGCACCGTCGGGTTGTCGAAGAAAATTCCGTCGTGACCCGATTCAATTTGCAGGCGAACAATAAACTTTTCGTAAGTGAGCCAATCAGGATGGTTCATACACCCGGGCCGATAATCTCCGCCATACCACGAGGGAAGCGCCTTGCCGTTAACATCTTGTTGCAACCATTCCGATGGTGCCGTTGAAAATTTCGCGCGAAAATCAGGAGTCCAATTTCGATCAAAGGTTTCGAGCTTTACGATGGAAGTCGCGCACACATAGCCGAGTGCCAGTTGAATTCCATTTCTTTTGGCGTGCCGTAAGTATTTTAAATTCGATTTGTGCTGGGCCGCTAATTCAGCTTGTGAAGGGATGCCCAGATAACCGATCCCGCCAAAGCCGGTTCCGTAAATGATCGTTGAACCGCTCGCGGCCGCCGCTTCCGCTTGTTCGGCGATGCTGCCCAAATGATCGAACGCGTGTCCGGCGACACCCACTCGCAATTCCTGACGCTCGGAAGCGAGGCCCGACATAGTCAGGAAGATCCCGAACGCGAATATATTTTTTCTCATAGCGAAAAGTGAATCCACGCATCAAAATTTATGGGTTTCCTGGCCGCTCAGGCGATGAGCTTCTGAACCAACTCGCCCTCCACATCGGTCAGCCGGAACTCGCGGCCTTGGAATTTATAGGTGAGCTTCGTGTGATCAAAGCCGAGCAAATGCAGGATCGTGGCGTGCAGATCATGCACATGGACTCGATCTTCCACGATGTGAAAACCGAGTTCGTCGGTTTGTCCAATCGTGATGCCCGGCTTCACCCCGCCCCCAGCCATCCAGATCGTGAAGGCTTGCGGGTGGTGATCGCGGCCCATTTTGCGACCTGCTTCAGGGTTGGTTTCAACCATCGGTGTGCGTCCGAATTCTCCGCCCCAGATCACGAGAGTGTCTTCGAGGAGTCCGCGCTGTTTTAAATCTTTGATCAGCGCTGCGCTGGCTTTGTCCGTCAGGGCCGCTTGACCTTTTACACCGCCCGTTACATCGCTGTGATGGTCCCAGGCTTCATGAAACAATTGCACGAACCGCACCCCGCGCTCGACCAGTCGCCGCGCCAGCAAACAATTATTGGCGAAACTGCTCTTGCCCGGTTCAGCGCCGTACATTGCCAGCGTCTCGGGTTTTTCTTTTGAAATGTCCATCAATTCAGGCGCGCTGGTTTGCATTCGATACGCCATTTCAAATGAGTTAATTCGCGTCGTGATTTCTGGATCACCGACCACATCAAGCCTGTCTTGATTGAGCTGCTTCAGCGTGTCGAGTGACTTTCGTTGCATCTCCCCAGTGATTCCGGGCGGATTGGCTAAAAACAAAATCGGGTCTCCGGTGCGACGGAACGGGACGCCCTGGTAAACCGTCGGTAAAAAGCCGCAGCCCCAATTTGATGCGCCACCGCTGGTTCCGCCGGCCGAACTGAGCACCACAAAGCCCGGGAGATTTTGCGATTCACTGCCCAATCCATAACTCGCCCACGCTCCCATGCTTGGCCGACCGAATTGCGTGGAACCTGTGTTCATGAAAATTTGCGCCGGAGCATGATTAAATGCATCCGTCGTCATCGATTTCACGAGGGCAATCTCGTCCACAATTTCCGACAAATGCGGCAAGACATCCGAAATTTCCGCGCCCGATTTTCCATGTTTATTGAATTTAAAAGTGGAGGCGAACAATTCCGCGTCGGGCCGGATGAACGCGTATTTCTGGCCTTTGACCACTTCTGCGGGAACCGGTTTGCCATCATATTTCACGAGTGTCGGCTTGTAATCGAACAAGTCCAACTGGCTCGGCGCGCCCGCCTGGAAAAGATAAATAACACGCTTGGCTTTGGGAGCAAAGTGCGGTGCACGCGGCGCAAAAGGATTGGATGCCGCAGGTCCGGCCACATCGGCAAAAACATTATTTCCTTTGAGTAACGACGCCAAGGCCAGTGTGCCTAAACCCACACCGCATTCCTTGAAAAAATACCGGCGTGTAATCAGTTTCCTGACTTCCTGTTTGATCTGGGTTTCGTAATTCATACCGGGTTACTCCTTCGTGATCGTCTCATCCAAATTCAGCAATACGCGTGACACCATCGTCCAAGCCGCCACTTTGTGCAGATTCACATCCGCAGGAGGATTCTTCTCTTCATTTGCCGCAACCTTGATGGCCGCCGTCGTTCGATCGTCGAAATAAGTTTTCTGATCGTCGAGCAGAGCGAGGGTGTGCTGAATTTCCCTGGCGCTCGGCTTGCGACCAACACAAAGACGAAACGCATATTCAGCCCGCGCGCGCTCATCCTTCCCGCCTTCTTTCCAAACCCGCATCGCCATTGCTTGCGCCGCTTCGTGGAAAACGGGGTCGTTTAACGTGGTGAGCGCTTGCAGCGGCGTATTCGAGCGCAGCCGACGTGGACAGGAAAAATCGGCGTTAGGCGCGTCGAAGACCGACATCGACGGATATGGGACCGAACGTTTCCAGTAAGTGTACATGCCGCGGCGAAAGCGATTCTGATTGGTTTCAGTGTTCCATGCCATCGGCGCTCCATAGCCCAAACCTAGCACGCCGTCGGGAATTGGAGGATAAACACTTGGCCCGCCCACTTTCGTGGTCAACAAACCGCTCGCAGAGAGAGCGATGTCGCGAATGATTTCAGCCTCCACACGGAAACGCGGACCGCGAGCGAGCAATCGATTGTATTGATCGAGTTCGTAAAGTTGCGGTGTAATCACCGAAGATTGCCGGTAAGTGGCCGAACCCGTCATCAGACGGTGCATTTCCTTCATGCTCCAATTGCGCTCCATCAACTCTGTCGCGAGCCAATCCAGCAACTCGGGATGGCTGGGTCGCTCGCCTTGTGTGCCCAAATCTTCTGCGGTCGTCACAAGTCCGCGCCCGAAATATTCCTGCCACATCCGATTCGCCATGACTCGCGGCGTGACCGGATTTTTTTTGTCGGCAATCCATTTTGCAAACGCGAGGCGATTCATCGGCTGATCCTTGGCAATCGGATGCAACACCGTTGGAACATCCGCTGTGACTAACGCGGCTGGGTTGTGGAAATCGCCGCGTTTAAAAATATGCGTTTCGCGAGGATCCTCGGTGCGCTGAAGCAAAACGAGTGATGAGGTAGCGCTGGGCCATTTATCCATTTCTTCATCCATGCGCTTGTTCGCGTCAGCAAAGGTTGGACTGCTCAAACGAAACGCGCTGAACAATTCGCGTTGCTGTGTCTTGGTTCTTTTCTCAGGAGCAATCGCGAGAACTCCCCGCAAATTTTTTGCGAGCGGATCAGCTTGGGGATGCTCACCCGTCATTGCAGAAAGACGAAAGCATCCAATCGTGTGCTGACTTCCAAAGGTTTGAAAAAGTGAAAAAGTGATAATTGTGCCTTCATCAAAACCGACCGGCTGTTTCGTTTCGAAAACCGCTTTGCGATCTTTGTTGCGCCGCCCCGGTCCACCATCACCCGCCCAACCAATGTTGTTAGTTGTCGTTCCGTCGATAGCCGCTTCAATCGGAAACCCTTTTTGTGCAAAATCTGCCGTGGCGCGTTGCAGCTCAACCCGATTGGTTTTCGAAGATTCATTTTCCGGCGCAACTTCGACCGTAAATTCCGACAATACAAAATTTCCGTTGTCCGACCGGCCTGGTCCGTAAGCAGGAAGATTCGGGTCGGTCAACGCTTCCAAACGAAAGCCGGTGATGCCTTTCAACTTCGTTTTTGCGCTGATTGAATAAGTGGAAATTGGCGGACTCGACCCCGTCGCCAACAAAGAGTTGTCGCGGAGCTTGGCAAACTTTGTCCCGACACCTCCGTAGAACTTTTCCGGCTCCAACACCACCCACTCGCGCCCAATTTCCTGCATCCGCTTTTCCCAATCTCCCATTTGCTTTGCGACTTCTGGTTTCTCGAATAACTCATCTTCGATCCTGGCAATTGTCTCCAAAATTTCGGCGCGCTTTTTCACCTGCGCCTTGGTCGGCACTTCCACCGTCGGTTCGTCGTCGTTATTCAGGAAGGCAAAGAGCTGGTAATATTCCTTCTGCGAAATGGGATCGTATTTATGATTGTGACACTGCGCGCAGTTGATGGTCAGACCTAAAAACGATTTTCCCACCGTGTCCACGCGGTCGATGATCGACTCAATGCGGAATTGCTCGGGATCAATTCCACCCTCCTCGTTCAACATCGAGTTGCGCAGGAAACCAGTCGCCACTTTCTGTTCCGTCGTGGAGTTGGGCAGTAAATCTCCCGCGAGTTGCTCAATCGCAAATTGATCAAACGGTTTGTCGCTGTTGAAGGCGTTGATCACCCAATCGCGATACGGCCAGATCGTGCGCGGCAAATCTTTTTCAAAACCATTTGAATCTGCGTAACGCGCAGCATCGAGCCAGTGGCGTCCCCAACGTTCTCCGTAATGCGGGGAGGCGAGCAACCGTTCCACAACCTTGCTGTAGGCGTTGGTGGTTTTGTCGGCGATGAAATCGTCCACTTCTGCTATCGTCGGCGGCAGCCCGATCAAATCCAAACTTAGACGGCGAATGAGCGTGACCCGATCTGCTTCCGGAGACGGCAACAGTTTTTGCTTTTCGAGATTTGCGAGAATGAAGTGGTCGATCGGATTTCGAATCCATTTATTATTTTTCACCGGGGGAAGGGCTGATCGCACCAATGGTTTGAAGGACCAATGATCACGATTGTTAACGATTTTTACCGACGCACTGTCGGGCCAGGCGGCTCCTTGGTCGATCCATGCGCGCAGCAAACCGATTTGATGGAGGCTAAGGCGTTCGCCTTTTTTCGGCATGATGTTCTCGGGATCCAATCCTGCGACAAGCTGGATCATTTTACTCTCTGCACTTTTTCCGGGGACGATCACCGCTCCATGTTCTCCACCTTTCACCGCGACCTCTTTTGCATCCCAACGCAACTCGGCTTCCTGTTTCTTTGGCCCGTGGCAACCGAGGCAGCTTTGCGTGAAGATGGGTTGAATATCTTTGACGAAATCGATCTTTCTATTTGCAGCCGGTGGCAGTTTGCTCAAGTCCAGATCAACGGCGAAAGACTCCGCCGTCACGATGGCGAGCGCGAGAGACAATAATCCAGATCGGAGAATTTTCTTCCCGATGCATGATGGGGTGCAAAACATTTTTCGCTGAAATATATCCGTATTTTCCCAGCAAACAAGAACCCAAACGGGTGATACGCAGCCAAATATTCGACAAAGCATTGGTGGCAGCACGACAATTCAATTGTCTTTTGCCCCATTTCAGATTAAACCAGCGCGCATTGTAATGGAAACGAACTACAAAATTATCGGCGGCGACGGACGTGAGTATGGACCGGTCACGCTCGAAGAAATGAAGGCCTGGATTCGCGACGGGCGGATCGGGAGGCAAACTCAGGTCTGGCGAAGCGATATGGGTAATTGGGTTGCCGCGAGCCAGTATCAGGAATTTCAGCCGGAAATCGGCGAAGTCAAAGCGACGGTTGGTTCAGATTTGGCTGAAGCAGTTGGGTTTTGGCCGCGGGTGGGCGGCTATGTTTTGGATCAAGTTGCGCTCATCATGCTCTCGTATTTGATTTTTGGTGTGCCAGCACGACCTGCTTCGACTAGTTTTGAACTGTCGCAACTTTTCGGGATGCGGTTCCTCTACGACACGATTCTCAGCACGGTCTATTACGTGGGACTCAACGGTTATTTCGGGGCGACACTCGGCAAAATGGTCATCGGCGCAAAGATCGTGAACCTCGACGGCTCCAACATCGGATTCTTCAAGGCTTTTCTGCGAATGCTCGCCTCGTTCCTGAGTGGAATAATCCTCTGTATCGGGTATCTGATGGTGGCGTTTCGCGAAGACAAACGTGGCCTGCATGATTTAATTGTTGGCACGCGCGTGATTTACAAACGATGACTCTGACCCCCAACCGGAGAATGGCGCTGCTCGCGGCATTCATATTTGTATCGGACCAACTCACGAAGTTGGCCGTGCTCAAACTTCTCAATCACAGCGAAGAACGGATCATCCTCCCGGGATTTTTTAAACTGGTTCATTGGGTCAACACAGGCGCGGCATGGAGTTTGTTTCACGATCAAAACACGGTGCTCGCGATCGTTTCTTCCGTGGCATTGGTTGGTTTATTTTTTTGGCGCAACCATTTCGACACCAAGACCATCCTCGGTCAAATTTCAATGGGCCTGATCTTTGGCGGAATTATCGGGAATCTGTTCGACCGCATTCTTCCGACGCGCCATCATGTGATCGACTTCTTGCGCTTTTATTTGGAACGGCGTGGCGGAAGCGAGATTGGTTTTCCCGCATTCAACATTGCCGACAGCGCGATTTGCATCGGGGTCGGTCTGCTTTTTATTCTATCGTGGAGAAATGAAACCGTCGGCTCAACTTCGACCGAGCTCCGAACCTAGTCCTTTAATTTTCTCCAGAAGGGAGACCGATTCATGGAAGCCCTCACCGAAAAAATTTCCGTCGAGCATTCGCTTCCGCATCAGCGGCTGGATGCTTTTCTGCGTTCCCAATTTCCCGCCGTTTCGCGTGGAACCATCCAGCGGTTGATCGAAGCAGGAAATATTCTCGTCAACGGCGCGAAGGTAAAAGCAACGCACCACCCCCATGCGGGAGAAACCATCTCAGTTGACTGGCCTGAAGCGAAACCGGCGGAAGCTGAGCCGGAGGAAATCCCGCTGGATATTCTTTTTGAAGATAAAGATTTGCTCGTGCTTAACAAAGGGGCTGGGCTTGTCGTTCATCCGGCAGCAGGCAACCAAGAACATACTTTGGTCAACGCGCTCTTGCATCATTGCGCCGGAGCGTTGAGCGGCATCGGTGGCGTGGCGCGACCCGGCATCGTCCATCGCCTGGACAAAGACACCAGCGGATGTCTGGTCGTGGCGAAAACCGATGCCGCGCATCAATCCCTCGCAGAACAGTTCGCCGGGCGCAGCGTCGTAAAAATTTATCACGCGATTGTCATCGGCCAACTTCCCACGAAGAGCGGAGAAATTTTGGGCGCGATTGCGCGACATCCCACGCAACGCAAACGCATGACGGTCACGGAAGGAAAGGGACGCCAGGCGCGCACGGGTTTTCGCGTTCTGGAAACATTTAAGAAAGCGACGCTCGTTGAAGCCATGTTGCACACTGGGCGAACGCACCAGATCCGGGTGCATTTCCAGCATCTTGGCTTTCCCATTCTTGGAGATTTGATTTACGGCCCGCGTCAAAACCAACGCTTCAAGGAGTTAACCCATTTCTCGGCACCAAGACAAATGTTGCACGCCCAGCATCTGGCCTTTATCCATCCCCGCACCGGGAAAAAACAAAGTTTTACCGCGCCGCATCCTGCAGATTTCGAGAATGTTCTTAAGTGGTTGCATCACGAGTGAAGCCGGTGGGCTTGATTCTTTACAGCGGAATTTGAGCTTTTTGTCCTCTTGACTAATTCTTCCAGATTGTCACTGTCGGGTTGTTCTTCTCAGCCAAGGGTTTGCATTATGAAAAAGGTAAACTTCCTCCTCTGTTTGGGTTCGATCCTGTTTTTCTATTGGGCAGGCAGCGCGCGCGCGCTGGGGGACAACTTTTATTCACTACAGAACACCAACTTGCCGCCGCTGCCATTTCTCCCTTTTGACGTAACGGTTTACGATCTGGGCGGCGGCTATTTCGCTTACGACGATACTTCGGTAAACTACGTGCAGATGCGCGAGGAAAGCGGCCCGCCCTCGCCCGAGGACGGCGAGGGCACCCCTGAAAATTCCAGCGGACCCACGGCTTACAACTATTCCACGAATGATCTTTGGCTTGAGCTGACTAGCGCTACGAACGGGACCGTGACCCTCCTGCTGCATGCGCCGGATTCTGCGCCTTACGATCTTTTCCGCACGTTTCTTTTGCGCGGTGAAACCGTCAAAGATTGCGATTGGCAATGGCTGGCGCGAGGGACGAACAACCAATCCATCCTCATCACCAACGGCACTTGTTGTCAGGCCTTTTACATTCTCGGCACCACGAACGACACCGATTCCGATGCGCTGACCGACGCCTACGAATTGCTCGTCACGAAAACTTCGCCGACGAACAGCCACAGCGTGAACGCGTTGTTTACCGATGCAGAGATGGAAAACATTTTGGTGAATGACCGCCGCGCAGATTGCAACAACGAACAGAACAGCCAGTTTGAAACGACTCTCGCGGTGCTGGTGACGAACGTCATCGTCGCTTGGGTGGATTCGAATTTAGGGGTTTACGGGCTTGGGCACACAAACGGGAGCGCAAGCTATTTGACAAACCGAATGCCACGTTTGGTGGGTTACGCAGTATCAACCGACAACGGGTTAACTTTCGCAGACATGGGCGTTCCGCCATTGAGTCGAGAGGGCGCACCGACCGATGACGATGGCGATGCGGGCGATCCGGTTTTGGCCGTCGATACTGTTGCGGAAATTGTTTATCTTGCGGGAACATCTCCCCGCAATCAGGGACACAACGGAATTCCATTTTGGAAATCGACCAATGGCGGCGTGAGTTTTGAGGCTCCAATAATTGTTCGTGATGAAATCGTGCAATCCGATAAACCTTGGATTGCAGTGGATATTGCGTCCGGCACGGGTGAGCATGACGTTTATTTAGGCTGCATAGGAAATACGGGTACTAACAGTCCGACAACAAACCGCCTCTGGCTAACAGTTTCAACAAACTACGGCACAAACTGGTCCTCTCCTCTGACGATTAGGGAGAGGAATGTTGAAAATGTAATCGCGATGCAATGTTTGATCCCGGTAGCTGGTCCTAATCACACAATTTATTCCTTTTGGTTCGAGCGTACAACGGTGTCTGGGAGCTCAACAAACTGGATTAAAATGCGGCAGGTGCGAGATCGTGGTGTAACTTTGGGCAACGTTGAGACGGTTTGCCAACTCGTCTCGATAGATTCGAATAACGGAAATCTGCGGCTCCGCCGTAGCAACTTGGGAGACACGAACGACAATTTCAAAGCACTTCCATTTCCAGTCCCGGCGATGAACCCGGCGAAAACAAATCATATTTATGTAGCGTATGCTGACCATGGAACAAATGCGAGCGACATGGCGGATGTTTTCTTTGTTGTCTCCACAAATGGTGGAACGAATTGGACTGCGCCCGTTCGCATCAATTCAGACGTAACGACAAATGATCAGTGGATGCCCTTGACCTGACCCCGAAAAGCTGGACGTGACAAAGCTGGAGTTTTGCTGTGAAAGAAAGAGCAGCAGAACTATGAAAAAGAGTCGATTCAGTGAAGAG
>JBKJOA010000215.1:0-12794 GCA_046593365.1 Limisphaerales bacterium | reverse complement strand
GCATCTGGGCGGCGAAGATTTGATGTTTCCGCATCATGAAGACGAAATTGCGCAAAGCGAAGGGGCGGCCATTCAGTCAGACGGAAAACCTTTCGTAAAACATTGGATGCACGGCGCGCATCTTCTTGTCGAAGGGAAAAAAATGAGCAAGTCGCTCGGAAACTATTTCACGCTACGCGATTTATTGGCGAAGGGTTTTAGCGGACGGGAAATTCGTTTCTTGCTGATGTCGTCGCATTATCGCGAGCAATTTAATTTTACGATTGAGGGTTTGAACGCCGCGAGGACGGCATTGGCACGAATTGACGAATGTTTGGCGAAGTTGTGCGAAGTCGCCGGGAATGCAGCCGTTCCTGCGGATGCTGGTTTGCTGAACAAATTTTCGAAATCGCTCGACCATGATTTAAACATTTCAGGCGCCTGGGGCGAAATTTTTGAATGGGTTCGTGAAACAAATCGTTTGATCGCGTCGAACCAGTTGCCGGTCGAGCAAGCGGCGGCGGCATTGTCCGCGTGGCAGAAAATAAATTCGGTGCTCGGGTTTGACGCAATCGGAGAAGCGGAGATTCCACCCGAACTGAACTCGCTTCTGGAACAGCGTCAGGTGGCCCGCAAAGCTAAAGATTTCAAACGCGCCGACGCCATTCGCGACGAACTCAAATCCAAAGGCTGGGTAATCGAAGACACACCCAAAGGTGCGCGCTTGAAAAAACTTTGAGCAATTTTTAATGGAAGGAATTTTCATCACGTTTGAAGGCACGGAAGGCAGCGGAAAATCGACGCAGATTATCACGCTCTTCAATCGCCTGCGCGCACTTGGACATGTGGTGCGTTCACTGCGCGAGCCGGGCGGCACGCCAATTGGCGAAGAAATTCGCCACACGCTAAAACACAGCGAGGCGAATTATGCCATGACCTCCGAAGCAGAGTTGTTGCTGATGAACGCGAGTCGCGCCCAACTTGTGCGCGAAATTATTCGTCCTGCTCTGGCTGCTGGTGAAATTATTTTGTGCGACCGCTTTTACGATTCAACCACGGCTTATCAGGGTTACGGACGCGAACTCGATTTAAAGAAAGTTTCGGAAGTGATTGATTTCGCTGTCGGTGAAACGCGGCCCGACTTGACGTTGCTCTTGAATGTTCCAATTGAAGTCAGCGAAGCGCGGCGTAAAACTCGCCAGGCGATGCTCCTCGAAGTGCCGCAAAAGGAAGATCGCAAGCAAATTGCGCCCCTGCCTTTTACCGAGAAGTTGCGCGATCGCATGGAAGAAGCCGACCGAAGTTTTTTTGAACGAGTGGAGAAAGGTTATCAAGCCATTGCTGCGGCCGAGTCGAATCGAATTAAGAAAATTGACGCAAGGCAATCCCAGGAATCAATTGGCGAAGAAATCTGGAGATTCGTGGAGCCGTTAGTTAAAAAAGCCCAAGCCAGCCGTTGACAAAAACCTGCGTTCCGATACCGTTCCCCGCTCTGGTTTAAGAAAAATTTATGCCGAACACAAAATCTGCCGAACGTCGCATGCGCAACAGCGTGCGCAAACAATTGCAAAATCGAAGTATCAAGTCTCGCCTCGGAACGCTGGAAAAGAAATATGCTGATCTGGTTACTGCTGGAAAGAAGGCCGAAGCCACCGTCGCTTACACGGAACTCAGTTCTGCACTCGATAAAGCGGCCAAGACCGGGACTGTTCACCGTTCCACTGCAAGCCGAAAGAAATCTCGCCTTGCCTTGCGGTTGAACAAGGTTAAGTAATTTTACAGAGCAAATTAGCGGCGTCCTTACCGGGACGCCGTTTTGTTTTCCAAGCCGACGCGCTCTTCTCCTCGTCGCATCTGGAATGGAACGCTTTTTGCAACTTCCACGACTAGATCAGTGAATTTATAATTGTGCTTAGCCAGGCCGGTCGAGATTTCGTTGATCGCGCATCGGTCATACATTTCCATTCCACGCCCTAATGCATAGGTGAGTAATTTCTCCGTCAGGCAGCGCACAAATTCCTGCTTTTTCTCGGATATCAGAATTTTTCTCAGTTCGGTTGAATCACGAAATGATTCGCCGCTCACCAGTTCGCCTGATGAATCAATTGCTGAATCGCCGTCCTGTTTTCGCCACGCGCCGATTCCATCGAAGTTTTCGAAGGCGAATCCAATCGGATCCATCCGGGCGTGACAGGAAGCGCAGTTGGGGTTGGAGCGGTGTTGCTCTATCCGCTGGCGCAGTGTGCCGGTGGCTGCGATCCCTTTTTCGTCTTTCAAATCTGGAACATCGGGCGGCGGCGGCGGCGGTGGCGTGCCGAGAATATTCTCCAAAACCCATTTGCCGCGTTTTACTGGTGAAGTGCGAGTAGGATTTGAGGTCAGCGTCAAGATGCTGGCGTGAGTCAAAATTCCGCTGCGCGAAGTTCCTTTGAGACTGACCCGTTGAAATGTTTCGCCGGAAATTTTTGGAATCCCATACAGCCTGGCCAAGAAACCATTCACAAAAGTGTAATCGGCGCCAAGCAATTCGAATACGCTTCGGTTTCCTCTTAGCAACGATTCGAAAAACAGTTCCGTTTCTTTTCGCATCGCCAGCCGAAGTGAGTCGTCGAAGGCTGGAAATTTTTCAGGATCGGGCGCGACGAGGTTGAGGTTTCGGATCTGCAACCATTGTCCGGCAAAGTTTTCAACCAGCGCCGATGATTTTTTCTCGCGCAGCATCCGGCGAATTTGTCCCTCAAGATTCTTTCGTAAATGCCCTCGCTCTGCCAGTTGGAACAATTCATCATCAGGCATGCTGCTCCACAAAAAATAGGAGAGCCGCGAGGCCAGCGCAAACTCGTCGATGGCGTGAGTGGATTTCGAATTGTCTGGATCCACCTGAAGTTCGCCGCGAAAAAGGAAGTGCGGTGAGACGAGCGCCGCTTGAAGTGCGAGTTTGATTCCGCTTTCAAAATTTTCTCCCTCGCGTTGCGCCATTTCATAAAAGCCGGTGAGCCGGGCCACTTCACTCGCGGTAAGCGGACGCCGGTAAGCGCGTTTGGCAAAGTTGCCGATGATTTCCCGGGCGTAAGCTTGCCTCGCCTTGCCGGCAGCAGGAATGGATTTAGAGAAAATTCGGCGATGGCTTTCAGGATAGATTTGAGGGCCAGCCGGGCCGACGATTTCCAGGTAATCAATCACCAGATTGCGATCACGATTTTCGGGATCGGGATCAGCGCTGTTCACATAATTATTGATGTAAGCCGCCGAAATTTTTTTGATTCCAGGTTTTGCCTTGAAATGAATTTCGTAAATGGCGGGCGCTTCCTGAATCGCGGCAACATCAAACGTTTTCACGATTTCTCCGTCGACCAGCAAATTCATTTGCGCTGGATCGGGACCGGCTTGTTGCCCGAAGGCTTTGGCGCGAAAAATATATTCTCCGGATTTCGAAAAAGTGTAATTCGTGTAAAGTTCGCCTTCCCGCGTCAACTGAAAAGCCCTGTTTTGAAAAACTCCGCCCGGCGCGGTGGATGCCAGTTTCTCCGCTTCAAATCGCGTGCTGTTACCGTTGGTAAACGCCTCGGAAATGATTGCGGTGTTTAAAATTTTTTCCGCCGCCGCTAAATATTTCTCCAGCAGAATGGGAGAAAGGGAAAGCACATCGCCATTATTGTCGAAGCCGTAGCCAGTGTCGTCGGAGGGAAAATCACGGGCCGGTTGAAAATCGACGGCCAGCAAATCGCGAACCGTGTTGTTATACTCGGCGCGGTTGAGCCGGTGAAGAGTGACGCGCCCAGGGTCGGGATTATTGCAATCGCATGAGAAAACTTCCTTCTCGATCCAACTTGTAATCAAGCTGCGCTCCTGTTCTGAAGGCTGTGGCTTTTCCTGCGGAGGCATTTCATGGTTTTGAAGATTGTTCAGAACTTTTTCCCAGATCTGCCGATTCGTTTTCACCGCAGCCATGCTCAGGCTTTCGAAAGCTTGCAAGGAGAGATCTGCTTTTTGTTTTTTTTCGTCGTGGCAGCCATAACAATATTTACCGAGCAACGGTTTAATATTCTCATCGTAGCGGGCGGCGACTGAAATCTGATCTGGTTTGGATTTGGTGGCAGAAGCAGGGAATGAGTTCAGGAGAATAACGGGATAGAACAAAGCCAATACCAGACGCTGCCACGTCAAGCGATGAAAGCGTTGTAAAATTTGAGAGCGCATTGTCCTGATTTTATCCGGTAACTGTCACAAACACAATTCGCGTAAGGTAGAAAGACGTTTTTTTTATAAAAACTTCGCGAAAAGCGGTCTTTTGCTTGAGCTAGCGGGGCTGGCTGAATTCGTGCTTAGCCCCTTTCGTGAAGATAGCAATATTTTTGGAAAGAGATGGAATCCTAAACCTGACGCGTTCAGAAGGGGGCCAGCAAATTGCGCCGTTGACACTGGAGCAGTTTAAAATAAATGAGGAAGCTGTCGCTCCGCTTCGTCTCTTGAGCTCTGCCGGCTTTTTACTGATTGCGACGACAAATCAGCCGGGAATGTCAGAGGGAAGCATCGCGCGCTGGGATTTGGATCGGATGCATCAGATGTTGCAACGCACCTTTTCTTTGGACGACATTTTCATCTGCCCGCACGCGGAAGATGACTTTTGCCCGTGCCGCAAACCAAGTGCCGGTTTGTTTACGGAAGCTGCCTTCAAACACCATCTTGATTTGGAACACTCTTTTGTGATCAGCGACAAATGGCAGGACGCCGAAGCTGCCCGCGTGGTCGGGGCAACGTCACTTCTGGTGAACTCTCCCTGGGTTGGTGATGGCCACCACGATTTCGTTCTCCCCGACATTTTTGCGGTGGTGAAAAAGATTGCGCACTTGAAACGATCGCAAATCGCAGACTGCGCTTAAAATTTTACACCGATGGATGAGCGGATTTGCAAATCGTTCCGGCTAACATTGCTGGCCGGTTGCGTGTCGTAGAGATCGAGCAAAGTCAGGTTGAACGAAAGATTCTCCAATAACCAGAAGCGGAAGTTACTTTCCAAACGAAATCGGTACTCAGCAAAATCGATCTGTGGAAACACTTCGAATTTTTCGTCAAACGTAAACTTTTTGGAAAACTTCCAGGTAAAATCCTCAGCAAGCCGATAGTAGAATTTATCCGTTGAAATATTATTCTGAATGTTTTGCACCTGATAATTCATTCCAAATTCCACGTTAAGGATGAGGTTGGTGCGGGTCAAAACATGATAACCGATACCGGGACCGATTTCGTAACGAAGGTCAATCTTCCGAATCTCATCAAATCCTGCGCCCATGAGGTTATAAGCAAATATACTTCGGCTCTTGCCCAAATCGAAATCGGTCTTGGAACTCCCGTCCATGCGATTGGCTGAAAGAATTCCGTCGGTCGTGCCGTACGAAGTATTGAAATCGAACGTATTGCGAAAACGATTAATAAAGCTATACGTTCCAGGCGACACGGCTTCTCCAACTGGCGCATAAATAATTTTTGCTTTCCCGTAATAAAGCTGTCGGTTCTTTTCGCTCAATCCCACGTCCGCGCCAAGTTGAAAATCACCGTGCCACGATGGCTGTCTCTTAGGCTTCACTGGCGCTACGGGTGGCGCAACAACGACAGGCTTCGCTGCCGGAGGAGGTGTCTTTGCAACAAAAGGTGCATTCGTAACCACCGGTGCGATGACAGGAGCGTTCGTGGGAACGGCTGCTACCACAGGTGCATTCGTTACGATGGGAGCCGCTGGGGCAATGGCTTCGCGAGCAGAAATTTCTATGACCGGAATGACCAGTTCCTTTTGCCAGGTCGTGCGCAGCGTAACCTGATTGGTCGTTTCGGATAAAATGGTTCCGCTAATTCGATCGCCGTTTTTTAGGCGCAACGCGGTAGTTTGCGAATGCAATGCCGATATAGACAAAAGCCAAAGCAGGCAAGTTAGGGGGCCAGCCGCCGAAAAGAAATTATGGCTTGGGCGTCGGTGCATCGTTAGTCGATGATTGAGGTGCGGGTTTTGGGATTTCTTTTTTGGTTAGGGCTGATTCAGAATCCGCCAAGTTCGCTCGCAGAAGTCCGCCGATGACAGAAATTTTTCCATCTGCACCGGGGCGCAAAACCGGACGCGTTGCAGTGTAATCATAAGTTTGACGCGTCACTAGCTCGCCATCTGGATCAATTACGGAATAATTAAACGACTTCGCTCCGGTTTGGTGCAAAACGTGTAAATTACTCAGCCCGTCCACTTGCGCTTCCGGTCGGCTGAAGGAAACCATCGGCGCGATTGGAAACACGCGGAAAACAACCGCATCGTTCGCGTCGGTCAGGCGAAGGTATAATCTCATCTGGTTGAGATAGATCGCCTGCTGCAAAATATATTTGCGCGTTTCAGGTTGCGCGTTGGCGTCTCCTTTTTTGATAGGAACCCCAAAATCAAATTCCAAAAGTTTAGTTCCTTTTATGATATCAAAAGAGATGGGGCTGCTTGTGATTTCCTTGTTCCATTGCGGAATCTTCACCGAGGCGGTGACTTGATAACGCCCCATTTGACGGAAATCAAAGTAGGGGGTCAGGTTCACACGTTTGGTTCCGGTCTTGGATGACGCGAGGGAAAACTCACCTTGCACCGGCACATCGCCTAATTGCGAGACGACATAATGATCCTTTCCGTCCACGGTAAACGTGATCCAATCGGCGTCTTTGCCCAAATGCAATTCCTGCCCGGAACGGTTGGTGATGCGCACGGCGATACGAACCTCTTCATTCACCAGAAACTGCTGTTGATCAAGTGTGAGATCGACTCGGACGGCGTTGACGGCCGTGTTTTGCGCCTGAAAACTCGGCGCAAATGCAGCGCAGAAGATCAGAATGATCGAAAGAATTTTCATCCAATAAGTTTAAAGTTATGCCGCCCATGAGCAAGCTGCAAAACGGTTCGCACGACTAATTTAGCGATGCGCAATAATCGACGAGGAAAGTGCCGGAAATATTCACCATGAACTACAATGCGTTTTCAATCGCTCGCCGAATTTCTCTCTCAACAAGATCGGGCGTGACAGCGCGCAAACATTCCAGCGGCCTATGATATGAACAAAAAGCCTTCAGACAAGGGCTGCACGGTAATTGAACACGAAGCGAACGCTTCGTCTGGCCATACGCGCCGGTGCGTTGCGGATCTGTGGGGCCAAAAATTGCGGCCACCGGTTTGTTGAGCGCCGCGGCCACATGCATCGGTCCCGTGTCATTGGTGACGATGTATTCGCTCAGACGAACCCATTCGATCATTTCCATTAAAGAAGTTTTGCCCGTTAAATCCAAACAGCGCGCTGGTTCTGAGTGCGAAATAATTTCGCCAAGGTGCTGATCAGCTTTACTGCCTAAAATTACAAATCGCACCAGTGGATTTTGCGACGCCAGACGTTTGACCAGCTCCGCAAAATATTCGACCGGCCAGCGCTTGTTCATCCATCGCGCGCCCGGATTGATCGCGATCCATCGGGAGTTTCCAGCATTCCATTTTAGCTGAATGGTTTTTTGAGCTTTTGTATTCGGCGGCAGCCAAATAAATTTTTGTTCGGCAGGTACCGCCAAACTTTTCAGAATGGAGAGATACCAATCGACGGCGTGCGTTTGGGATGATGGGCGCGGCACGGCGATGTCGTAAAATCCCGACGCACCTTCACGCGGGTCAGCCACGCCGATGGTTAATCCGCCGTTAGCCAGCCAGGCAAACATTCCGCTGCGGGCCAACCCTTGAAGGTCAATGACCCAATCAAATTTCTTGCGTCGCATTTCAAGAATGCTGCGGAGCATTTCATTCCAATACAGAGGGGAGGCCCATCGTTTGCGGTAAAAAACAAAAAAACCGGCCAGATCGGGATCATCCTCTACGAGCGGAAGCAAGTTGAAATCAATCCACCAATAGATTTCACTCTTGGGAAAATGCCACTTCAACAGGCGTAACACGGGCAGCGCTTGGATTACGTCTCCTAACGAACTTGGTTTGAGGATAAGAATTTTCAAACGCGCCTTCGCAGGCTTTTATCGAACAGTGAGGAGACTACTTTCCAAAGGCCAGCCGCTCGGCGAGGCGCGGTGGCAATCCCGCATCGAGTATTTTTTTTTGCGCTCCGGCGATGTCGTAATCCAGTTTCCGCAATTCAATGGAGCCTTCATCCATATCATACACAACGTATTTTGACTTGGGACAACCATCACGCGGCTGTCCCACGCTGCCGACGTTGACGAAATATTTGCGACCCGGTTCCACTTTAAATTTTGAGTATGTTCCACCACGAACCACGCTATCACGAATAAACGCGACGGGAACGTGAGTGTGTCCGAAGAAACAGAGACTTGTGTTCTGATAAGTGAAACTGGCGGCGGCGGCCAATTTGTCGAAAACGTAACCCCAACGCTGCGGCATATCGAGAGTGGCATGGACAATGGAAAAGCTGGCCACCAGCCGTAAATACTTAAGATCACGCAGCCATTGGCGGTCATCGGTGGTCAATTGCTGGCGCGTCCAGTTGACGGCTTCAGCGGCGTGCGGATTAAAACCTTCAAGATGTTCGTCGGTGGAGCAATATTCGTCGTGATTACCTTTGACGCAGGGAATGTTCATGTCGCGGACGATGTCCAGGCATTCCTTCGGGTTTGCATTGTATCCCACAACGTCGCCGAGACATGCGACATGCGTGCATTTTTGTTCCTTGATATCTTCCAGCACAACTTGAAACGCCTCAAGATTGGCGTGGATGTCGGCAATAATTGCGTACTTCATTCAGTTCCCCAGTTTACCTGACAATTTCAAAACCGCGAAATTCATTTTTTGCTTCGGACCAAAACACCACTTCATTTCGAATAAATCGGCTCACTTGCGAATCCTGAATTGCACGTTGAAACTCCTGCAACTCCGCCTGAGCCCCTTCCGCCATCAATTCGACCCGCCCATCATCCAGATTCCGTACCGTCCCGGTGACTTCAAACCCCGTCGCCACCGATTTCACGGCGTAGCGAAAACCAACGCCCTGGACACGCCCTGAATAAAGAATCTGCATGCCTTGCCGGTTCATAACCAATTATCGCATCGCGAAATAAAGCCACAACCGCAATCGCCAGCGCAACGATTTTGTTCAGCTTTTACATTGAATTCTATGGTGACTCTGTTTTCAGGAGAGGCTTTTAGACCAGAACTACGATTGAGAAGACTGGCTGTTTATTTTTGCGAAGCGGTCAAAGCGGTGATTTGCAAGTTTTCTTTATCCTGCGGAAACAACTTTGATTTCCAGAAGCCCATTTTGGCCAGGCGGAAAGTCAATCCGGTTGCGAGGCAGCCGAAGCCGTATTTTATGCTGCGCTGAAGATTAATGGAGGAAGCTTCAGGGAAATATTTGGTGGGGCAACTGACTTCCGCAATCGTGTAACCAGACCAAAGAATCTGCGCGAGCATCTGGTTGTCGAAGACGAAATCATCTGAGTTCTCATCCAACGGCAAGGTTTTCAAAATTTCGCGAGAAAACGCACGATAGCCGGTGTGATACTCGGAGAGCTTGGCGCCGAGTAGAATATTTTCTGCGAAGGTCAGAAAACGATTGGCCACATATTTCCAGACAGGCATGCCTCCTTTGATCGAATGACCGCCGAGGATTCGGCTGCCGAGCACGCAGGCGTATAATCCGCTACCAACCATCGAGGCCATCGCGGGAATGAGCTTCGGCGTGTACTGATAATCGGGATGCACCATGATGACGATGTCGGCGTCAGCTTCGAGCGCAAGGCGATAGCAGGTCTTCTGATTTCCTCCGTAACCCAGATTGCATGAGTGCGTAAAAAATTTTGTGTTGGGAAGTTCCTTCGCGATCGCGGCGGTCGCATCACGGCTCGCGTCATCCACAATGATGACCAGATCCACCACGCCTTGGTTCATTACCTCGTCGTAGGTTTGCCGCAGGGTTTTCGCAGCGTTGTAGGCGGGCATGACAACAACTACTTTTTTATCGCGGAACATGTTTGGAAGTAGAATCTAAAACAAATATCCCCGCAAAGATGCGAGTGAGAAATGGTCGGCGCAATTCAATTTTTAACTCCCCAAATCAGATCCCTTTCCTTTAACTTGAGGACTTTCCATGCGCCCGTTTTTAAGTTTTCCAAATGAAAATCACCAATTTGGACCCGCATCAACCGCAACGTCGGATGACCGATCGCCGCCGTCATTTTGCGAACCTGGCGGTTTTTCCCTTCAACCAACTTCAAGTCGATCCAGCAATCGGGAACCGATTTACGGAAGCGAATGGGTGGCTTGCGCGGGGGAACATCTGGTTGAGGGTTCAGAACAGTTGCGCGGCAAGGAAGTGTCTTGCGGCCCTGAATTACCACGCCCTGTTCCAGTTTGTGCAAAGACTCGGGTGAAGGAATTTTTTCCACTTGCGCCCAGTAAACTCGTTCGTGGGCGTGGCGTGGGTGCAGCAGTTTTTCGTTCAAACCCGGCTCATCGCTGAGCAATAACAAACCTTCTGAATCGGCATCCAGCCGCCCCAGAGAATAGACATTTTTTGGAAAACCGAATTCGGCCAGCGTGCGATTTCCCGAGGCGTCATTCCTGAATTGCGAAATCACTCCGAACGGTTTGTTGAACGCGATGAGCACGAATGACTACTGATTACCAGCGATGACCACAGTTTTCCATCGCGGAAAAGCATTTAGATTTATAGTGCAAAAATCTTTGATCGCTTGGACAGCCTTTGTCCGAGGGGCGCGTTTAACCTTGGCGCATGAATAAAGAACAAATGGAACTTGGATTGAATGGAGCAGCGATTTGCGGTGTTACCAAAAAGAATCAAAGTCGTTTGAATCGTGCCCAATGGTGGTTCAAACAAATGCGTCGCGCCGTCGATTGCGCTTTGGATTGGGAACCTTCGCCGAAAGCGCGTCACGAGCAGGTTCACATGAAATTGAGCCCGCGCTGCTAAGCGAGTGGGAGTTTGGACTTTGCAATGGGAGACAGGTCGCGTAGAAATTTCATTCCGCTGCGGCGGAATGAAATGAAACCAGAAGTCGAAATCTACGATACGACCTTGCGCGACGGTTCGCAGGGTGAAGGCATCAATTTTTCGGTGGCGGACAAGCTCCGCATTGCCGAAAAGCTCGATTCTTTTGGTGTTCATTATATTGAAGGTGGCTGGCCGGGATCCAATCCGAAGGACATCGAATTTTTTGCGCAGGCCAAAAAGAGGAAGTTTAAAAACGCCCGGCTGGCGGCATTTGGTTCCACGCGGCGCAAAGGAGTTTCGGTCGAGAGCGATGAACAAGTTCGACTGCTGATCGAGGCGGCGACGCCCGTTGTCACGATTTACGGCAAGACTTCAATGCTCCATGTCAAAGAAGTTTTACGGTGCACGCCCGAAGAAAATCTGGCGATGATCGGCGATACCGTTCGATTCCTGAAAGACAATGGGAAATTTGTCATCTACGACGCCGAGCATTGTTTCGACGGTTACAAATTGGATCGCGAATACGCGATTGCCACCTGGCAAGCGGCTGAAAAAGCGGGCGCGGATTTCGTCGTGCTTTGCGATACGAACGGCGGTTGTCTTCCCGAAGAAATCGCGACCATCACCAAAGTTGCGATTGGCAAATTGAATTGCAGAGTTGGAATTCATACTCATGACGACATCGGGTTGGGCGTGGCGAATGCGCTCGCGGCCATTGAAGTCGGCGCGAATCATGTTCAAGGGACGATCAATGGCTACGGCGAACGAACGGGCAATTGCAATTTGACCAGTGTGATTCCGTGCTTGGCTTTGAAGATGGAAAAAACCTGTGTGCCTGCGAAATCGTTGTCGAAACTGAAAGAGCTTTCGCAGTTCGTGGATGAAATCGCGAACCTGCGTCACAACCCTCGTTTGCCGTGGGTTGGGTCGGCAGCGTTTGCCCACAAAGGTGGCGCGCACGTCAATGCCATACAGAAACTGGCTTCGAGTTACGAACACATCGATCCGACGCTGGTTGGGAACGCCCGCAATATTCTCATCAGCGACCTCGCGGGGCGCAGCAACATCGTGATCAAGGCGCAGGAACTTGGTTTCAAACTCACCAACGACACGCCGGAGCTGCGGCAAATCCTCGACACGATCAAACAACGTGAACACGAAGGATATGAATTTGAAGCGGCAGAAGCGTCGATGGCTTTGTTGATTCGCGGAATTCTTGATCACAATCCCGAACTGCTTTTTACCGTTGATAAATATCACATCTCGATGCGGCGTGACGCCAAGCAATCCGTTTGTGAAGCAACGGTGCGAGTGCGGGTTGGGAAAAAAATTCACGACGAAGTTGCCGAAGGTGATGGTCCTGTCAATGCGCTCGACAGCGCCTTGCGTTCCGCGCTCGCAAAATCATTTCCGAAACTAAAAAAAGTTTCGTTGATCGATTACAAAGTGCGCATCCTCGACAGCTTTGCTGGAACGGCGGCAAAAACCCGCGTGCTGATTGAATCGACCGACGGCAAACGCGAATGGGGCACTGTCGGCGTGAGTGAAAATATTATCGAAGCCAGTTTGCAAGCCTTGGTGGATTCAATGGAATACGCGTTGTTGAAGAAATAAAGCGGGGAACTTGACGCGAATTACGCTAATTATCGCGAATTTTCCGAAACAAAACCATGAGCGAACTACTTTACAAGGACGAGGTGTTCAAGCTCGTCGGTCTTTGTATGGAAATTCATCGCGAGCTCGGCAAAGGTCACGATGAGGTGATTTACAAGGACGCGTTAGTGGTCGAGTTGCAGCGTGCGCAGATTGCTTTTTCCCGCGAGCGGAAATACGAAG
>JBKJOA010000233.1:0-6038 GCA_046593365.1 Limisphaerales bacterium | reverse complement strand
TAAACCGCGTTGGTGGGCATGATGAAAACCCCTTGAGCGGCCTGGGCCTGAATCGACCATTTATTTACCGTGTCCAAACTGCTCTGAGTAAGGAAGTTGTCACTAAGGGTGTTCGTTGATCCCTGAATACTCATGTTTGAAAATGAGATCGAGTGGCCTTTGTTGATTTCATTATTTGGCTGGATGCCAAAATAAACGTAAAGCGGATCGGGAAAGAGAGCGGCGACATTCGGACTGATATTGAAGTTCGTCGTCGCACCCGTGGGCGTCGTGATCGTCACATTTGTGTCGTTCAGGAAGGAGAGACTCCATGTTCCGACTGGTGTAGGGGCACCAATGGCGGCCAAAGACGGATTGTAGTACTGACCATTCCCGTTTGGCTGGTTGGTTTTGTAACGGAAAACACAATAAGCACTGCCATCTGCCTGAGACTGCATATCCAGGAAAATGACATTAGCGTTGTTGTAATCGGGAGAAACGTTATTGTCAGCGGGAGCTGGGACCAAAAAGATGTGGGTTTGGAAACCAGCATGGCCTGCACCCGGATGTCCGGCGATGGTATATGAATAGGTCACGGGCGTATTGCCACGGCCGAGCCACGTATAGGAATCGCCTATTTCCGTTTGCAAAGTGCGAATGTTTTCACGGTCATAATCGCCGATACCCCCCGCAAAAATATTTAATCCTTGGAACGGCTTATTAATGCTCATGGTGGGAGGAGGAGGAGGAGGAGGAGGTTCTCCAGATTTTGTCGCTGTGATATTATCCATCCAAAAGGTGATGGGGTTGGTCGGATACCCGCTATACGAAGTGTATTTAAAGCCAAATCCAACCACACCCGGATCGTCATAGCCCAGCGTCCCGGTTGGAACCAGGACGGTCAGGCGAATCCAGCCATTGGTTGCACTGCCGGGAATGACAACATTGGTGAAAAATGGGCCACCGCCATTCCCATAACCGCTCGCAACAAAAGAAAACTCCAATGCCCCGAAATTTCCGGAGGCATTTGGCACAGTTAATGGGTCAACTAAGACATCGACGGAGATGTTAGTGAACTGGTTACCGTTGTATTTAACAGTACCATCGTATCCGTAACCGTTGCCAAAGGTGCCAAACATTACTTGTTGATTACCACTAGGGCCGAAAGGCAAAACCACTTGCAGGGAACCAGAACCCGCATTCGTGGAGGCGTCTTTAGTTGAGTCCCAAGTGATGGGTGAATTGCCAGGATTAACTCCGTACCAATAAAGCCAGGAGGCGCGGCTGCTTAATGTATCGAAGGAGTTTGTGTAGGAGTCAGTAGGGTTTGGTGCCTGGGCCTGGAGGTCAGCACCTGCAAGAATTGTCGCTCCCAGCAAAGCAGAGCAAAGCAATCGGATTTTAGGGATATTTTTTATCATAGTTTTTTATTTTTAAGAACCAAGGGTACAAAATTCACTTGATGCATTTCGCGTGGACATGAGAAAGTTATAAGCGAACGGCTTGCAAAAGACATGTCATCAAAATTAACGACGGCTAACGTAGCGACGGGAAAAACGGGCAGTGACGAATTATCGTTCCAAGGATACATGGGTGTACTTTGCCACAGCTTGGGATCGGGAGCGAACATGAAGTTTTTCGTAGATTCGCCGAATATAGGTATTGACTGTGGGGGTGCTGATCTGGAGAGATTCGGCAATTTCTTTGTAAAGATAGCCTCGTGAAAGCAATTCGAGGACTTCGCTTTCGCGCGGCGAAAGATCCGCATGAACTTCGTCGTGTCGCATTTTTTGTTGAAACGCCTGCACTACTTTTCTGGCGATATTACTGGTCATGGGTGAACCGCCACCATAGACCTCTTCGAGGGCTGCAAACAATTCTTCGCGGGGTGTTTGTTTCAGGAGATAACCCGTGGCACCGGCGGTGAGCGCACTGTAAATATGATCCGCATCCTCGTAAACGGTCAGCATCACGAACTGAGTATTGGGCAGAAGCGGCTTTAATTTCTTGATCGCTTCCACCCCGTTCATGCCGGGCAAATTAATGTCCATCAAAACTACATTGGTTTCCTTTTGGGCCAGTTCCGCGATGGCATGCTCAGCAGAACCCCAATCCCCGGCCAATTTGAAGCCTTTTGTGGTCTGAATCCAGCCCGCCAGAATCTTCCGCGCCTGGGCATCATCTTCCACGATTGAAACGAGAATGGGCATCTTCAATTTTAATAAACGAAATTCTGCAAATCGGATTGTCGTCAGTTTTGATGACGAACAATTTCCGATTCCAACAAAACAGAGAGTTGCACCACAGTTCCTTTTCCAGCAACAAAAGTCCATTCGCACGAGCCGCCAATTTCTTCCAGCCGTTTCTGCATGTTCATGATGCCATTTCCAGAAACGCCATTTTCCGAAACAGCGGACACCAATCCTTCCTTGGCTTTGTGAATTTTGAACCCACTTCCGTCATCCGCAACGCAAAGCAAAAAGCCCTTCGGCAATAGTTGCATCGAAATTTTTACTTCCGAAGCCGCCGCGTGCTTGACCACATTGTTCAAGGCTTCTTTGAATGCCAAAAAAACGTGGTGGCGAATCTCCGCCGTCAGAGACCACATGGGCACGTGAAATGGGACATCCAAACGGCAACGGATGTGGGTCGCCGCCAGAAAACTTTGCGCATAACGGCCCAGATAACTCGCCAGACTATCCAACGTATCGTGCTTTGGATTCACCGCCCAAACGATTTCATCTAGGGCGCTCGTGGTTTCGCGGGCGGTGCGATAAACTTGTTCGGCATTCTCTGCGGCGTGACCACTCAATTCTCCCCTCATTGATTCGCTCAACATAGTAATGCGTGTAAGACTTGCGCCCAAATCATCATGAATATCCCGGGCAATGCGGGAGCGTTCCCGTTCGATGGCGCGCTGGCGCTGCATCAATTCCATTTTCTGCCTTAATTTGTGCCGCGTGATCCCGAAAATAGTGAAGCCAATCAACGTCGCGCCCCCGGCGATGGCGGTGAGTCGGAACCAGAGCGTCTGCCAGAAATACGGGAGAACGGTGAAGGCCAGCGACGCGCCAGTTTCGTTCCACAGGCCATCGTTGTTGCACGCGATGACTCGAAAATTATATTCGTCCGGTGGCAAATAGCTGAATTGGACCGACCTGTTTTCCCCTGCGTCCACCCAATCGCTCTCGATCTTATTCAGTTTGTATTTGAATCGCACTTTGCTGGGCGCCGTAAAACTCAGCGCGGTGTAATGCACTTCAAAACGTTGTTTGCCGGGAAGGATGCGCAATGGTTTATGACTCGTGCCAATTACATAATTCGTTCTATTTCCTGTCGGCTGGCCTTCCACCACGAAATTTTCAATCACGACGGTCGGTGGCCAATGGTTTGGTTTTATTTTCGCCGGATCCACCACCACGATGCCTTTGGCGGTGGGAAACCAAATCGAACCATCCGGCGTTTTGGCGTAATTCGGCTGAAAACCGCCTGAACAAATTTCCGAAGGCAGGCCGTCGCTGGAACCAAACGTCAGACAATGAACTCCTTTGATCCGGCCATTGGCGCAGTCTTCCAACTCACTTTTGCGGACGCGAGAAATGCCACGGTGCGTGCCGAGCCAGAAATTTCCCAGTCCGTCGTCAGCCAGGGAGCAAAGCACGTTGTTGGGTAGGCCCAGATCGGAATTGATCGTAAAGAACTTTTCATTTTTGAACCGGCAAATGCCATTGTCCCCTGTTCCGATCCAGATAGCGTTCTCATCCGCCAGCAGACATTGCACAAAATCACTGCCCAATCCATCGCGTTTTTGGAATTGTTTAACCGCGCCATTTTGAAGTCGCCCCAAACCGCCGCCGACCATCCCAAACCAAATTGCCCCATCAGCGGATTGCGTGATTGCGCGCACGTCAGATAAAACAAGTTTATCGTTCCCAATGGATCCGATTAATTTTCCATCTTTATAATGATGCAGCCCGGCACCGGTGCCGATCCAAAGCGAGCCATCAAGCGCTTTGTAAAAAGCGGTGACGGGCGCGGAAATTTCCGCCAGCGCATCCGGTTTGGAAAACAGATTTCCTTTTTTCAGAAAAATTCCGCCGTCCCAGGTACCCACAAAAAGTTGGTCGCTACTTTGCAATACGGACCAGATAAAAGAATTGGTGAGGCCGTTGGTTTCGCCAAAATTCTGCCAGGTTTTTTCGCGCAAATTATATTTATACAATCCCGCGCCTTCCGTTCCCACCCACGCTTCGTTGCCTTGAATGAACGTCGTCAGGGGTGTGCGTCCCTGCCAATGGTCGGGAGGATTCAATATTTTGGCACGTCTTTCGCGCAGCAGGTTCAAGCCGCCGCCGCCTGTTCCAATCCAAACATTGCCTTCGCGGTCTTCGCAAAGAGAACGCACCCAGTCATGGGACAAACCGTTGGTGCGGCTAAATTGCAACGGCTCGAACCCCGGGTTGAGCAGAAACAATCCACTTTTTAAAGTACCCACCACGAGAATTCCCGACCGCCTCTCTAGGATCGATAGCGGCGCATCGGTGCCCCACGGAGTGCCGAGAATGGCGACCCATTTTCCGTCGCGCCACTTTTGTAACACGCCATTGCGCATCGTCCACAAACCACCATCGTGCGATGGAAGAATCGTGCTGTAAAAATTCGTTTGTTCTCCATCGTCGAATTTGAACGGCACGAGTTGATCGTTTTGCAACTTGCTTACGGCACCATTCACCGCAACCCACAATTCCCGGTGATCGCTCCGAGCCAGCACAGCGGAACCGGCTTTGCCTTTGGATTGATTTCCGAGCACAAGGCCATCGCTCAAACGGTAGAGGGAGCCGTTGCCATGCAGAATCCACACGTCGCCGCGCGCATCCATGTTGATGTCAATGAGAGAGGTGTCGGGGCGCGACGGCTTAAACTGGACCGGCGTGAAAACTCCATTTTTAAGTTCGGTCACCTCGCCCGTTTCGTGACCGATCCAAACCGTGCCGAAATCATCTTCAAAGAGTTCAATAATCCGCCCATTGCGCAGACCGCGCGAATTGCCCGGATTGAAAACCGTGAATTGAACGCCGTCGAAACGGAGCAAGCCGGTGTAGGTTCCAATCCACAGATAACCGTCACGCGATTGCAGAACCGCCGTGATGGGATTTTGCTCAAGCCCTGCTTGCGTCTGGAGAAAATAATTTTTCGTGTCCCACTCAGGAAGTGATCCGGCGGCATGAATGTCCACAGTTGCCCAGAGAATTGCCCAGAGACTAACAACGCTCTTAGTAAAAGCTGATGGGATCACGGATGGGAGATTTTCGCATCCAGCGGGGAATGGCAAGTGCAGGATAACAAACTGTGGGTTATTGAGAAATCCGTTCGCCCAACAAAGTCAAATTGCTTCATGTCATCAAAATTTGTTGAGAGGAGGCATTGAGTCGTCACGATATTTTTGATGAAATGGCGTAAATCCAATGAAGGCGGTTCGGAAACGATTAAACCTAATTGAAAAGTGGAATGCTCAAGTGTTATCGCTTTGCGCGATTGCTTTGGTCGTGACGATAATTTGGAACTTCCCATTACACGCTGCGGAAATTTCACCAGTTAAGCAGTATCGCGATTCCGTTCAGCCTGTTCTCACCAAGTTTTGTTACGATTGTCACGCCGACGGCGCGAATAAAGGCGGCGTGGCTTTTGACGAATTCAAATCCGACAACGCTCTTTTAGAAAATCGGGGACTTTGGTGGACGGTTCTGAAATATTTGCGCGCGGGCATCATGCCTCCTGAAAAAAAGCCGCGCCCGACGAACGAGGAAAAACAAACTGTGGAGACGTGGATCAAAACGGGCGTGTTTGGAATTGATCCAGCGAATCTCGATCCGGGCCGCGTCACTCTGCGCCGACTCAACCGGGTCGAATACCGAAACACCATACGCGAATTGACCGGAGTGGATTTCAACACCGAAGGGGAATTTCCGCCAGATGACACCGGGCACGGCTTCGACAATATCGGCGATGTCCTGACCTTGCCGCCGATGCTTTTGGAGAAATATCTGGCAGCGGCAAAA
>JBKJOA010000375.1:0-3160 GCA_046593365.1 Limisphaerales bacterium | reverse complement strand
CTCGATAACGCATTGAAATATCGTGATCCGCAACGCCCGCTGAAGATTGAAGTTTCAGGCCGCGAAGAGAATGGTCGCGCCATTTACCGGGTGCGTGACAACGGCATTGGCATCGCGAGGGAGCATCAGGGAAAAGTTTTTGAAATCTTTCATCGCCTCAATCCCTCGAAGGGCGAAGGAGAAGGTTTGGGACTGACCATCGCCCAACGTATTTTGGAAAGACAGGATGGGAAAATCTGGGTCGAGTCCAAACCCGACAAAGGGAGTTCCTTTTTTGTTTCGTTGCCTGCATCATGCAATGTGAGGAACAAAAAAACAGCATGACGAAGGAAGTTATTATTTTAGTAGCGGACGATGATCTGGGCCATGTGCGATTGATTGAAAAGAACCTTCGACGCGCGGGACTGAACAATCCAATTGAGCGATTTGAGAACGGGCAGGCGATTCTGGATTTTCTTTTTGGCCGGGGCGAAAGGCGTCGCTCTCAAGAGCTTTCCTATTTGTTGCTGCTCGATATTCGGATGCCCCAAGTCGATGGCGTGGAGGTGTTGCGCCAGGTCAAAATAGACCCGGAATTGAAGAAGATTCCCGTCCTGATGCTCACCACGACCGATGACCCGCGCGAAGTCGAGCGATGCCACGACCTCGGCTGCAACAGCTACATTGTCAAACCGGTGGATTACGAGAAATTTGCTGACGCTATCAAACAAATGGGCCTTTTTATTTCTCTGGTGCAAGTGCCGGAAATTCATTCCACCCCTGTCTCATGAACAACGGCAACAACGCGACAATCTTCGTGGTGGATGATGATCGCGGTTTGCTGCGTTTGATTGAAAAGTCTTTGCTTCGCGAAGGTTTTTCGGTGGCAACGGCTGATTCCGGGGCGACCGCCTTGGAATGGCTCAAAGCAAATCAACCAGACCTCGCTTTGTTCGATCTCAAGTTGCCGGACATGGCGGGCAAGGAACTGATTTCCGCTGCCGACAAACTTAAACGTCTGCCTCCTTTCATCATCATCACGGGCCAGGGTGACGAGCGCGTAGCCGTGGACATGATGAAGAGCGGCGCGCTGGATTACGTGGTGAAGGATGCTCATTTTCAGGAACTCATTCCAACCATTGTGCGGCGAGCGCTGGAGCATCTTGATCGCGACCGCCGCCTGGCAGCCGCAGAGCGGGATGTCCTTGAGAGCACCGCACAAACCAGCGCCGCATTGGCGGAACTCGAAAAACTTTCCTATAGCATCGTTCATGACATGAGAGCGCCGCTGCGCACGCTCTGCGCATTTTCCAAATTTCTTTTGGAGGAATACTCAGGGCAACTTGATGAGCGGGGAAAAGAATATCTGCACACCATTGCTTCAGCGGCGCACCGGCAGGACAAGCTGATTCAGGACGTGCTCACCTATCATGCCTACGTTCGCAATGACTTCCCGTTGGTGCCGGTGAATCTTGGAACCTTGGTGAGTGGAATCGTGGCGACCTACGCAAACCTTCAGTCGCCAAAAGTGGAGATCCAGATTCGACAACCGCTGGGCTGGGCTTTGGCGCATGAAACTTTACTCACTCAATCTGTTTCCGCACTGCTGGACAATGCCGCGAAATTTGTTGCGCTGGGAGTCAAGCCGGAGATCGTGATTGAGACCGAGAGAACCGGGACAGCAATAAAACTTTGGGTGAAAGATACGGGGATCGGCATTGCACCACAGCATCATCGGAGGATTTTCAATATATTCGAAAGACTGCACGGCGATGGTGACTATGCCGGCACCGGAATTGGATTGGCGCTGGCAAGAAAAGGGCTGGAAAAAATGCACGGCACCATTGGCGTGCAATCCGAAGCAGGCAAAGGGGCGCACTTCTGGATCAGTTTGAAAGCCGTTGGGTCATCCTCCGTCATCGCGCCCCTTGATGTCGTGAAGGAAGTGCGGGAAATTCATTTACCCTGATGGATCTCAAGCAAAAGCCGGTAACGATTCTCGTCGTCGATGATGATTGTGGTTTGCTTCGCCTAGTCGAAAAATCTCTGCGCCGCGAAAATTTTTCTGTGGCGACAGCCGATTCGGGAGAAGCCGCCTCGGCGTGCTGTCGCCCCGGTTTGAGCGAATCCACTTCCTCCTTGGTGTTGATTCCTAGCATGAGTTGGTGGCGGTCGGATTAGCTTTGATCCATCATCTCTAGGCATTGCGGCTCTTGCGAATTCCATAAAGACCATAGGCAATGGATGTGATGGCAGTGAGACCTCCGGGAATGAAGAGAGTGGAACAACCGAAGCGGCGAAAAGCCAACGCACCCACCACACCGCCGCAGAAAAAAGCCGAAATGATGAGAAAGCAAAGCCGTAGTCGCAACCAATTCACCTGGAGGCTGCGGATAGCGTGTCCGAGAAAGATGCCAAGGTCGGTGAACATCCCGGAAAGGTGCGTGGTGCGGACGACTGCGCTGCTGTAAGTGCTCACCATCGCGTTCTGAAGTCCGCAGGCGCATGAGGCGGAATAAACGCCGAAGCTATTGTTGCGATAGAGCAGCGGTATGGCGGCGCAAAGCAGGAGAGACTCCAGGAGCAGGGCCACGCCGTAACGCCGACCGAGTTAGAGGGTGCTATCCTGAATCAGATAACCACTTAGCACGGTGCCCGAAACGAAGAAGCCGATGATCGCGGCGAAGTGTAGCGCCACCGCTCCGTCGAAGGCAGCAAACGCCGCCGCCAGCATGGACGTTGTGCGGTCAAGTGGGTGACGGCCTGATGCTCGAAGCCGAGCAATCCGACGACGTTGACGATGCCCGCCACGAAAGCTAGTGCCCACGCACCGGCCCAGACCCATCGTGGCAGTTTAGAAATCATCGGTTATAGGAAGCGGGTAGCAACGCCTAACGTCTGAGCTCAGGCACGCCGGAAAACAGGCTCGGGAATGGAACTGGGACGCCACCCGGCGTTGCCTGAAGCGACTTGATACTCCCCTCAAAGCCCTCTGTGGTTTGTGATATCATAGGGGTGATGGGCGGGAAGGTGCTGATTACATTTTCCCGCGTAACCAATCGTATTTAACCCGGGATCTTGCGACCCCACAAGGATTGATCGTTATGAAGTATTACACCTCGACGACCGAGTTCAACTGCGGAATCGACCTCCACGCCCGCCAAATGTACGTCTGCGTCAT
>JBKJOA010000210.1:0-4427 GCA_046593365.1 Limisphaerales bacterium | reverse complement strand
TTCCATTTCGTGCCACGACCAAGGATTTCCTTGAGGAAATTAGCATCGCCACTGGTGGCTTGGATTTTACGAATGGGCTTTTAGTCGTCATTGAATCGCTCACGGACACAAATCTTCCTTCTCAAATTGTGGCGAGGAAAGGGATCAACCAAGTTGATGTTACAGATTTATTCACTGTGGAAAACGGAGAGGACGTTCATACATCCAAATACGTGGCGAATAGTTTTAGGAGCGCCACTTTTTACGCGATAGATCAATTTAAATTTGAGACGATGAGCGTCGATACCAACGGGGTTAGTTTGGACATGCAATTATTCTCTAAAGAAACTCAACGTGTGCTCGCCAAGGCTATTGGAACAACTCGGTTCGACGTTATCTCCTCCACCATCGCCTCAGACGGCAACGGTGAACTTCATTCCGGCGGTGCGTTGGTGGGCCCGGTCAAGGGCACGATCAAAATCGGCGCCCCAAGGTTTGTTCCTTAGCCGGATTGACGCGTGACGGCTAAAACGATATTCACGCTCGGACTGGTTGGATTGGCGTTCATTTTCCTGGTCCTTCTCATTTCGCGGAAAGACAATCCAACCGCGCCCGAGGAAGTGGTTCCGCAGAACCTTTCAAGCGTTCCGCTCCTGAATTCCCGATCAACCCAGATTCCCGCGATCTCAAATCAAAAGCCTGGTTCGAACAACTCCCCTGCTCCAACTCCGACGATTAAGGCCGGCTCAGTCGAGGAAAGAATGGCGGAGCTGGAAGGGCTTGGAACACGCAACGACCCTGAATCGTTTCAGAGGATTGTCGCTGGGTTGAGTGATTCAAGTCCAGACATTCGCCAAGCGGCGCGAGAGGCGATTTTGCAGTTTGGCAATCGCGATGCGATTCCTATTTTGAAAGATCTCGCCTCCAAAACCGAGGATGCCCGAGAAAAAGTCGCATTACTCGACACGGTTGAATTCCTCTCTCTGCCTTCCCTCAGCGAAGTGCGGCAACAGCAGCGCACCAATTCCCGTTCCAGCGCAGTCAGGAATTCCCCGGTCGCTCCCAAATAATTCTGCGGCGCTTTCACTTGCGGAAGGTTTGTGCAGCGCTTTAATTTCCTGCATGGCGCACGCCGACTTTGTTCATCTCCATTTGCACACCGAGTATTCGCTCCTCGATGGCGCCTGCCGTTTGGACAAGCTTATGGAGAAGGCGCACGATCTTAAGTTTCCCGCGCTGAGCATCACGGACCACGGTGTTCTTTATGGTGCAATTGATTTTTATCAAGCCGCGCGAAAGAAGGGGATCAAGCCGATTATTGGTTGCGAAGTTTATGTCGCGCCTGGAAGCCGGCTGGAGAAAAAAACGAGCGGTGGCGGTGGTCGCGACGTTTACAATCATCTCGTGCTTTTGGCAAAAGACGAAACCGGCTACCAAAATTTAGTCAAACTCGCCACGTCCGCGCATCTTGATGGCTTTTATTACAAGCCTCGCATCGACAAAGAAATTCTGGCGGAACACAAGGAAGGTTTGATCGCTCTCTCCGGCTGTCTCGCAAGCGAAATTCCTGAACTCATCATGAAAGATCAATTGCCCAAAGCGCGGGAGGCGATTGATTGGTTCAAGCAAACGCTCGGCGCGGAAAATTTTTATCTCGAACTGCAAAACCACGGCATTGCGGAGCAGGCGAAGGTCAATCGGTATTTGATCCCGTGGGCGAAAGAATTTGGTTTGAAACTCGTCGCGACGAATGACGTCCATTACGTCGAGAAGGGCCATTCTCACGCGCACGATTGTTTGATCTGCATCGGAACGCAAACCCAACTCGCGGACACGAAGCGGATGAAATATCAGCCGGAGCAATTTTTTCTGCGCTCGGCTGAGGAAATGAAAGCGCTCTTCAACGAAACGCCAGAAGCCGTCAAAAATACTTTGGAAGTCGCGGAGAAATGCAACCTGGAAATCGACTTTGATAAATTGCATTTTCCCGTTTTTCATCCGCCGGAACATTTCACCCGCGAAGGATTGCTCCGAAAACTTTTGGCGGAAGGATTGCACCGCCGTTACACGATTCACGCACGCGCCGAGGGAAATGAATTCGTCATTGAGGGAATTGATGACCCGACGCGGTTGCCGACATATCAACGTGCCGCCGAGATTCTCTCGGCAGAACCGTTACCAAATTCAAACTGCCGAGAGAATCTCGGCAGCACGTTGAAATATCCCGCCGTCGCCGAGGCCATCAAAGTTGTGATGGATCGTTTGCAACTTGAACTAAAGGTCATCGAGAAAACCGGTTTCATCAGCTACTTTTTGATCGTCGCGGATTTCGTGCAATACGGTCGCAGCAAAGGGGTGAGTTGTGTGGCGCGCGGTTCTGCCGCCGGTTCCATTGTCACGTATTTATTGGAAATCGCGAACGTCGATCCCATTCGTTACGGGCTTCTCTTCGAGCGATTTCTCAATCCCGAACGCGTCAATCCGCCGGACATCGACATTGATTTTGCCGACGACCGCCGCGCCGAAATCATCGAATACGTCCGCCAAAAATACGGGCGCGAATCGGTCGCGCAAATCATCACATTCGGCACGATGGGAGCAAAGTCGGTCGTGCGCGATGTCGGGCGCGTCATGGGTTTGAGTTACGGCGAGTGCGATCGGCTCGCGAAAATGATCCCGACCGCGTTGGAAATGACTTTGGAAAAGGCGCTCAAGCAATCGCCGGAACTAAAAGCCGCATACGATTCCGAAGAAACCACGCGCGAATTATTCGACACCGCGTTTATTCTCGAAGACATCACCCGCAACGCTTCGGTTCACGCGGCGGGTGTAGTCATTGCCGATCAGCCTCTCGTCAATTTGCTCCCACTCAAGCAGGACGAGGATGGAACCATCGTCACTCAATACGCGATGAATCCCGTCGGCAAACTCGGCTTGTTGAAGATGGATTTTCTTGGGCTGAAAACTTTGACCGTGATTCGGAACACCTGCGAAATGGTGAAGCAAACAAAAGGCATTGATGTTCCCATCGACAATCTTCCGCTCGACGACGCGAAAACTTATGACTTGTTGAACAAGGCAAACACCATTGGAATTTTTCAATTGGAATCAGGCGGGATGCGCGATCTATGCCGCAAATTTCAAATCAGTTCCGTCGAGCACATCACCGCGCTCGTCGCGCTTTATCGTCCAGGCCCGATGGATTTGATTCCAGATTTTATCAAGCGCCGCCACGGCGAGATTGAAATCGAATACGAACATCCATTGCTGGAACCGATCGCGAAAGAAACTTACGGCGTGCTCGTTTATCAGGAACAAGTGATGCAAGCGACCCAGGTGCTCGCTGGCTATTCGTTGGGCAAAGCCGATATTTTGCGTCGTGCGATGGGTAAAAAGGATAAGGAAGAAGCGCATCGACAACGCGAGCCATTCATCAAAGGGTGCGCGGAGACGAATAAAATTTCTCCCGCGAAAGCCAATAAAATTTTTGATTTGTTGGAAAAATTTGCGGGCTACGGTTTTAACAAATCCCACGCGGCCGCTTACGCCATCGTCGCGTATCAAACCGCTTTTCTGAAAGCGAATTACCCCGTCGAATTTCTCAGCGCGAACATGACCAACGACATGAACAACACTGACAAGCTCAGTGTGCTCATTGAAGAAGCGCGGGCTTTCGGAGTGGAAGTTCTCCCACCGGATGTGAACGAAAGCCAGATCGTCTTTGCTCCGGCGCGCGAAGGAACAGTGATTCGTTTTGGCCTCGCGGCAATCAAGGGCGTCGGCGAAGGAGCGGTGGAAAGCATTTTGGCGGCGCGCGCGCAGGAAAAAATTAAATCGCTCGAAGAATTTTGCGAACGAATTGACAGCCACGCGGTCACGCGAAAAGTTTTGGAAGCATTGATCAAATCCGGCGCGTGCGATTGTTTTGGCGAAACCCGGGCGACGATGTTCGCCAAAATTGATCGCGTGATGGCGCGCGCCGCCGGGATTATGGGCGACCGCTTGAAAAAACAGGACACGATGTTTGGAATGCTGGAGGAAAAAGCCGAACGAAAAACCGCGCCGGAAAAACAATTGCCAGAATGGCCGCAGCACGAATTGCTTGCCCATGAAAAAGAGTTGCTTGGTTTTTATGTTACCGGCCATCCGCTCACACCCTTCGTGCCGTTACTGGAAAAATTTGCGCTGCACACGACGAGCAAGCTGGCTGAATTGCCCAGCCGCACCGTGACGCGCATCGGCGGATTGATCGGTGCAGTGCAACAAGGCGTTTCCAAAAAGAGCGGCAAACCGTATGCGATGGTGACGCTGGAAGATTTGGAAGGCTCCGTGCAAATCCTGTGCATGAACGAGAATTACGATAAATTTCGCGATTTACTCGTGGCGAATAAAGCGATTCTGGTGGTGGGTGAAGTGAACACCGGCGACGACAAGCCGAAAATTTTTCC
>JBKJOA010000202.1:0-3308 GCA_046593365.1 Limisphaerales bacterium | reverse complement strand
TTTGCATTGAACGTAAAGATATTGAAGTCCGTCATCTCGTTTGGATCGGGACGACTTGCGCCCACTTCAATTTTCCATTCGCTCAACATGTAAACAAAATCGCGGTCGGGTCGCGGGCGTTTTGGATTGCGCGGGTGAATCACGAACATTCCCATCAAACCAAGAGCCATTTGCGTCATCTCGTCGTGATGCGAGTGATACATATGCGTCCCGTGTTGGCGTAGCGTGAATTCGTATTTGAAAGTTTCACCCGGTTGAATCGCTTTCTGATTTAACCCCGCGACGCCATCCATGCCGTTTGGCAAAAGAATGCCATGCCAGTGAACGCTCGTTGGCGCGGGAAGTTTGTTGGTCACGTAAATGCGAACACGGTCGCCTTCCACCGCTTCAATCGTCGGGCCGTGAACTTGTCCGTTGTAACCCCAGCAATGTGCTTTAAGGCCGGGCGCAAATTCGTGATTCATCACCGGCTCGGCAATCAAATGAAATACCTTCACGCCGTCCACGATTTTCCACGGCAACGAACTTCCGTTCGGCGTGATGATGGGCGTGTAATCTTTCCCCGCCTCACCGGGCGGATGAATTGGCTTGGGATCAATGCGCTCGCGCAACGGTTTGGTTTTATTCGCCGCGCTGGAAGTTTCGCGCGGTTTGTCCGGCTCACGTGTCTCGACCTGGGCATTGAGTTTGTGCAGGAGTGTCGCGCCACCCGCCAGCGTCGCCGCGCCCGCCACAAATTTTCTTCGGCTGAATTTATTTTCGTTGTTCATAAAGTTTTAATGTTTGTGCTGTTCGTGTTCAGTGGTGGTTTTTCCAGAAGGCTTTTCCGGCGCGGCGATTTCGTTGCTTAACTTTCCACCGACCGCTTTTTCCAATTCAACACGGGCAATCCAATAATCGCGCAACGCCTCGACGTAACCGCGCTCAGCGGTGAGTTCGCGTTCTTTTGCGGCAAGCAATTCGTAATTTCCTTTTTGCATGGCGTTGTATTGAAGAAGGGTCTCTTGAAGAATTCGCTGACGTTGTGGCAGCAAAACTTTCGCGTAATAAGCAGAAGCATCGCGTGAAGCAATGAGAACATCGCGCGCTTCCCGAATTTCTGAGCGAACATTCACGGCCAATGCTTCAAAATTTCTTTGTGCCTGCCGATACTGCGCGGCCAGTCGCGCCAGCGCCGATTGCCCTTGATCGAAGATTGGCAACTCCAGCGAAAGTGTCGGGCCCGTCACGCGCTGTCCGCTCGTGTCGCGTTCCGTGCTGACGCCAATTTGCGCAGCGGGAAAAAAGCGAAAGTTACTTTTTATTTGCAAAGCACCAGCAACGGATTGCATTTGAATTCGCGATGCGGCCAGTTCCAATCGTTGACTGACGCCGAGTGATTCCAAGTTTTCCAGTGGCAGTTCTTTTTCCGGTAAAGTGGGCAAACCTTCGGCGGCTTTCCAATTGGTTTGTTTTCCCCAAAGACCGAGCAAGCGATTCAAACGTTCGCGATCTCTTCTGAGTTGCATCGCTTCTTGTGCGAGTTCGAGGCGCGATTGCGAGTAAGCCGTTTGTTGATTGAACAAATCAAGGTCGTTGATGTTGCCCGCGTCGTGTTGTCGCTTCGACAAATCCGCCGTCGCTTCATTGATTTCAATAACCGTTTGCAACCGCTTGATGAATTGTTCTCGCGCTTGCAACGTGTAAAACGCCGTTTGCACTTCACTTGCCAGTTTCAAAACTTCGTTGGCAATTCGTAGTTTGGTTTGCTCTAAACTTCTTGCGGCAATTTTCTTTTTCACCGGCAACGTGAGCAAATCGAGCAAATCTGTGGCGGCGGAATATTCAACATTAGCGAGCGAAGGCGGACGGTCGGGAAAACGCCAGCTTCCCGCGATTTCGATATTTTTCAGACGGGACGCTTGCGCCAATTCGGCCTGTGAGATTCCAATTTCCTCAAACTCCGCCTGCAAAGAACGGTTGTTCAGGAGCGCAATCTTTACCGCCGATTGCGCAGTGAGATTCGTTTGCATCGCCTCGTCAATGGCCTTGGCAATTTCATCGTTTCCTCCGTCTCGCATCCATTTCACTTCCTGGCCGGTGCGGGTGTGGACTGTTTTTTCCACGTCACCAAACGCAGCCTTTGGATTCGGACTGATGCAACCGGCAAAAAGCAACGGCGCTAAACCCGCCACAAAAAAAATTTTATTCATGTTTGTGTTCGGTTTTGGTTTCAGGTTTCGCGGTGTGATGTTCGTGTCCTTGTTCCGGCGCGTTCGTTGAAGCCGTGGTCATGACAACGAGGTTTGTGTCTGACATCAGAAACGGTGCGACCGGCGAGTAGGTCGCTTGCGCCGCGTCGGGATTTGCGGGATGCGATTTCGATAACCTCGAAGGCATCGTTCCACTCACGCAGCCAGTCAGGACAAGCGCAGAGAGAATTGGATTAAAAAGTTTTCTCATAAATTTCCGTTACTGTTTTTTCATTTGTTGTTCGAGTTCATCCGAGGCTTTTTCAAATTCTTTGAAGCTGGTTTGCATCACCGTTTCGCTTCCCGTTTCCGCAGAACTTTTCAATTCATCGAGCGCGTGAACGATTTTGTTGACGCCGCTTTTCACAGTGCGTTTGTGATCAGGATGAGAAACTTCGATGAGCCGTTTCGCCAAATCGCTAATCATCTTCGCGTGAGACGGAACCTCTTTGAACTGTTTCGCGTTGACGCTCAATTCCAGTTCGCCGTGATGTTCATGAATTGATTTCCAGACGCCCTCAATCGTGTCGGGCATTAAAGTTTTCTCGGCATGAGAAGTTGTCTCGTCGTGTTGATGTCCACCACTTTCCGCGTGTTGCGTTTTTTCGTGCGACTCTGGTTTCGTTGCAGCCGCTAACATCACTCGAAATTCGGGGTGTCGAATCTGTCCGCCCGCTTTGGCAATCCATCCGCCCGCGCCCAGCGAAGCAACGCCGAATAAAAAAGTGGTGACAGCGAGCGGCGTGGCGGCTTTAGGAAATTTTTTCCCACTGACCAGCGCAACAATGCCGAGAAATGTCGTGGCGTAAAAAATCCAAACCACTTTCTCGGCCCGTTCCATATGTTCGTCCAACGCATCAACCCCAACCTCATCGGACAATTCTCGAATGTGTTTGTAGGCGTTTGTTCCGAAGTGCGTCACCGGCCAGACCGACGCGCAAGCAATGATGACCAACCCAATCCCAATGACTTGTGCGGTTTTGTTTCGCGCGACCAAGGCGCAGGCCAATGCTAAAACACCCATCGCGAGTCCGTAGCCGGGAATCGGATTCAACAGCACATGAATATATTCTGGAG